>NZ_JBFUIT010000383.1:0-3383 GCF_056401735.1 Luteibacter sp. P4_D7_3 | reverse complement strand
CTGGAAAGGCGAATGATGCGGGCTGTAATCGTTCGAGGTGGTGTTGGTCACCTTCGACAACGTGCGACGCGTGCAGCCGGTGCTGCCGTCGGGGTTGGTGAGCGTGAGGTCGAAGCCGCCCTGGAACCAGCCCCAGGTGACATTGTGATCGTTGAGAAGGTTGCCGATATTGCGGCCGCCCATCGTCGCCTGGCTAGCCGTGGGCGAAGAGCAGACGTCGCCGATCGGATCGGGGTCGCCGATCATGGTCAGGCCGCCGTGGCCATCGTCGGTCTCGGCACCCGTGCCGTTGAGCGTGTCGATCACACCGGCGGTCTGGCCCGCGATCAGGTTCACCGCACCCGGCGACGACGGACCGAAGCCGGTGCCGTAGTGGTTGTCGCTCATGGCGAAGTTCTGCGCGTAATTCCAGAAGGCGGTGACGGTGTTGCCGTCGTAGTAACCCATCACCTGGCCCTTACCTTCCTCAGCGGCATCGCCACCCGGCAGGGTTTCACCGTGACCGGTATACAGCGGGAAGAGATCCATCTTGCCGCCATCGAAGGCGCGCTGTTCCGAGGTATAGCCGTGGTCCTGATCGGCCGTCGCCGCCTGTGTACGCGCGAGGCGGAACGGGTTGATTGCCGCGTCGGCATTGCCGCTGTTGGCCGCGTTGGGATTCTTCGTCAGCAGGCGATGCGACAGGCCATTCACCGGCGGCGTAAAGGGCCGCGCATAGAACGATGGCTCGCCCTTGCCATTTTCGGCAAGCGGATAGGTGCCGAAGTAGTGATCGAAGGAAACGTTCTCCTGGAAGATCACGACCAGATGCTTGATCGGCGTGGCGGTGCGCGGATCGCTACCGTGACCGCCGTGGCCGAAGCCGAGCGCGGTGGTGGCGGCATCGGCAGGGGCGGAGGCCACCTGCTGGGCGGCGACGATCGACGCGGCGGAGAGGGTGAGCACGCAGGCGATGCCTGCGGCCAGTAACTTGCGCATGACTAAGCTCCTCGAAAGGTGTAGCGGCCGGACTGCACGGATCCGCATCCCCTGTCATGCGGTCTGACCAGCGTAAGAACGGCGCATGACAGCCCGGGGACAAAGTCCGCAAGGTCTTACGAATTTTCTCAATCCATGACCTTCGTCACGGTCGGCCCTCCAGGCCGTTCCCAACGGCTATGCTCGGAACCCACCGGTGCCCGGGGGCACCGCTTTCACTGGACAGAGGGACACTCATGACCAAGCAGTACCTGAAGCCGCTCGCACTCGCGCTAAGCGTCGCGCTCGCCGGCACGGCATGCAGCAAGCACAACGATGCCGATACGGCCGTTCCGGGCGGCAACCCGCCTGCCGCCACCGGCAGCGCCGCCCCGGCGCCGGCCGCCACGACCGCTGCAGCACCTGCCGCGCCCACGTTCAATGTGGCCGACATCGACACGACGATCGACGCCTGCGACGACTTCAACGGCTTCGTCAACGCCAAGTGGGTGGCGGTCAACCCGATTCCCGAAGACCGCACCCGCTGGGGCGCCTTCGACCAGCTCGCCGAAAACAGCTTGTCCACGCAGCACGACATCGTCGATGCCATGGACAAGGGTGCGGCGAATGCCAAGGCCGGCTCGATCGAGCAGAAGATCGGCCTGCTCTATCGCTCGGGCATGAACGAATCGGTGATCGAGAAGGCCGGCATCGAGCCGCTCAAGCCGGAACTGGCCAAGATCGACGGCCTGAAGAACAGCGACGACGTGGCCAACTTCCTCGACCAGAGCTTCGCCGATGGCAACAGCTACGTGTTCGGCTTCGGCTCGGGCGCCGACTTCAAGAACGCGAAGATGCAGATTGGCTATGCGCAGCAGGACGGCCTCGGTCTGCCGACCAAGGACTACTACACCGATCCGAAGCAGGCCGACAACCGCAAGGCCTATGTCGACTACATCACCAAGACCCTGACCCTCGCCGGCGTCTCCGATACTGACGCGAAGACCCAGGCCGATGCCGTCATGGCATTCGAGACGCAGCTGGCTGCCGCCTCGCTGGCGCCGGTCGAACTGCGCGCCCCGGAAAACCAGTACCACTTCGTCACCGTGGCCGAAGCCGACAAGATCACGCCGCACTTCAACTGGGAGAAGTTCTTCGCCGCCCAGAGCGTGACCATCGACAAGGGCTTCTCGCTGTCCCAGCCGAAGTTCTTCAAGGCGTTCGACAAGATGCTGGCAGCGACGCCGGTCAGCACGTGGCAGGCTTACCTGCGCTTCCACGCGATCGACAGCGCTTCGCCGTACCTGTCCAAGACCTTCCAGGACAACAAGTTCGGTTTCTACGGCAAGACCCTCGCCGGCCAGCCGAAGCAGAAGGATCGCTGGAAGCGCGTGCTCGGTACCGTCAACGCGTCGATGGGCGAAGCCCTCGGCCAGCTGTACGTCGCCAAGGTGTTCAAGCCCGAAGCGAAGCAGCGCGCCACCGAACTGGTCGACAACGTGCGCAACGCCCTCAAGGCACGCATCGAAAACCTCGACTGGATGAGCGCCGAGACGAAGGAAAAGGCGATCCAGAAGTGGAATACCTTCCTGCCCAAGATCGGCTACCCGGACAAGTGGCGTGACTGGTCGGGCCTGGAAGTGAGCGGCGACGACTACTACACGAACGTGCAGGCTGCCAGCAAGTTCAACTATCACTACGACATCGCCAAGATCGGCAAGCCGACCGATCGCCTCGACTGGGGCATGACGCCGCAGACGGTGAACGCGTACTACAACCCGACCGACAACACGATCAACTTCCCGGCCGCGATCCTGCAGCCGCCGTTCTTCGATGCCAAGGGCGACGACGCGATCAACTACGGCGGCATCGGCGCGGTGATCGGTCACGAAGCCAGCCATGGCTTCGACGACGAAGGCAGCCAGTTCGATGGCGAAGGCAACAACAAGAACTGGTGGACGGCCGCCGACAAGAAGAAGTTCGAGGAGCGCACGAAGAGGCTGGTCGACCAGTTCAACGACTACGCACCGCTCAAGGACAAGCCGGACCTGCACGTCAATGGCCAGCTGACCCTGGGCGAGAATATCGCCGACCTGGGCGGCACGGCGGTGGCGTATGACGCCCTGCAGGAAGCCTTGAAGAAGAACCCGCAGGAAGCCGACTCCAAGATCGACGGCTACACGCAGGACCAGCGCTTCTTCCTCAACTGGGCCCGCGTCTGGCGCGGCAGCGTCCGTGAGAAGCAGGCCATGTTGTACCTCAACACCGACCCGCACGCGCCGGCCTCGCTGCGCGCGATCGGCGCACCGTCGAACATGGCGGCCTTTGCCACGGCATTCCAGTGCAAGCCGGACGCGAAGATGGTTCGCTCGGGCGACAAGCTGGTGAAGATCTGGTAACCGCTCTACGTAGAGGCTGATCACCAA
>NZ_JBFUIT010000382.1:0-3401 GCF_056401735.1 Luteibacter sp. P4_D7_3 | reverse complement strand
ATCATGGGTAGTAGCAAGCGCTCGGCGGTTCCTTCGATTAGGACGGCCTTGTCGGCGAAGAACAGATCGCATCGGGTCAGGGTGAGATACTGATGTAGGAACTCGCGATCGGGAGCGGGGGTGTCGCTCATGCCATCCCGGAGGTCCTTCACCTCGGACTGGCGCAATCCAGCATCATCAGTGGTCGCCAGGAAGTAGCGCATGGTTTCGAATCGCGCCTCGTTCGCCATATGCGAGGAGTGCGTGCTGACGACGAACTGCACGGGCCACGGCTTACCATCATTCAGTTCGGCGACGAAGACCTTCGCGATCTCATCGAGCTGCCGTATGAAAACCTCTTGCATCTGTGGGTGCAGATGCGCCTCCGGCTCTTCGATGAAGATCAGATGCACCCCGGCGGCGGCTGGACTGCTCTGGAACTCGCGAAAGAATCGCAGCAGCTGAAGCAACATGTAGACGAGATTGCGTGCGCCCAGGCCGTTATAACTTTCCGGCAGGGTCAGGCCATTGACGCCGGCATAGCGGACTTTGGTGTGGTCCTTCAGTAGCCTGTCGACATCGAAGTTGGTCTCGGTGATCAAGCCAGGGTCGGCAAGCCCGGGGTAGCCAAATAGATCGAACGTGGGCAATAGCGAGGTGACCTTTGCGTTGAAGTCGGCGTGCAATCGGTCCTGAATCGTCTCGACCGCGGCTTTCAGCTGCTCGGCCGTGGTTCGCCTTTCCGCGTCTACCGGGTCGGTGAGCGCCGACTGGAAGAGTACCTCGATGACCTTGCCGAGCACGTCGCGCTCGCGGTGGGTGTCATCGTCCAGGCCGCGTTGGGCATTAATGAATCCCCCACGGACTAGTGCGGACAGCGTCTTGAGATCCAAGACTTTGCGGTTGGTGTTGTCGTTGGGATCCACCGCTTCCAGCGTCGCGGTGTAAGCATCCGTCACTCGGGCTGGCAGTGCCCGAAACAGGGCGCTGCGATTGGCGAGCAGGTCGTCGACCCAGGTGATGTCCGCGAACAGCGCTACCGGCGCCGTCGGCTCGGGGCCGTAAGTAAGGACCAGCCGTGCGGTGTGGCAGTCYGGATTCAAATCGATAATGCAGTCACTCAGCGGCCCCAGGTCCGGTGCGTCGACGTCATAGACGATGTCTAGAGTGACCCGGATCGACGGTAGCGCAGCAACTACATCGGTGACGGCGTTCCCCGCCCTGAAGTGGCCATAGGCGTGCCAGAACTGCTCATGACAGCCCAGCGAAAAGTCCTCCATCCGGAACGACAAGGTCTTCTCGCTGAGCAGGCGTCGAAACAGCTCGGCGACGGAGGTCTTTCCCGAATTATTTCGACCCACGATCAACGTGGTCCGTTCTTCCAGACCGACGACAGCTTTGCGCAACAACCGGAAATTCTCGACGGCAAAGCCTTTTAGACGCATGTCCATCCCCATGGGCATTATTGGTCCGGCAACTACTCAAGTGTGCGCCCACGGTGGACCTTGCGTCTGTAGGGATGCGCCTACACGGTCAACCTGTGGGAGGCAGTGGCGCTGGTTGGGCGAGCATCACCATGCTCGCATGCAGGCGATCTCGTTCCGCGGTCACCGCGTCCAAGGTCGCTAGCAATGCGGTGCGGTCGTCCGTCGCGCTCGCTTGCCTGGTCACCGCCTCGGTCAGCGCGGCGCGTTCGCGTGCGAGTTCGGTTTCCAGACGGTCGCGCAAGGCGGCCTCGGCGTCGGCTTTGGCCTGGCCGAGCTGAAAGGCGTGCTCGAGCTGACCAACGCGCGCGGTCAGGGTGGCGACCGTGCTCTGCGCCGAGTCGCGGTCGCGGCCCTGGGCTGCGGCCGTTTCCTGAGCGTCAGCCAGTGCGGCGGCAGACTCGGCGGCTTCTGCCTGCAGCGCGAGGATCCGTGCCTCACTCGCAAGCGAAGCCACGCGTGCGGCCTCCAGCTCGGCCTGCTGAGCGGCGCAGCGATCGTCGGTCATGGCCAACAGGCGGCTGAGGCGAGTGTGCTCGGCCGCGGCCGTGGCCCCCTCACGCTTCAACCGCTCCACTTCGCGATCTCGCTGCCCGATCATCTCGGCTGCGTCGCGGGCTTGATCACTGAGCCGGGCAAGCTCGACCTGCAACGTCTGGTTACGCGCCTGCAGGCTTTGGAACTCCTCGCGTAGGGCGGTGACGACCCGCTCGGTGGTCGCGCGCTCGCCGGCGAGGGCCGCTTGATCCACGGCTAACTGCGCCTGAGCCGCGGTCAGCGCGGTTCGGTCGTCCGCGATCACGGCGCGCGTCGGGGCGAGCGCGTCCTGGGCGACCCGGGTGGCATCGGCCTGCAGGCGTTCCCACACGGTGAGCAATTCGGCAGGGACGGCGGCGGCCGGTGCCGGCTCGCGGCCCTGGCGAAACCACGCATCGAGCTTGGGGTGGATCGTGTTGGGCGAGCCGCCGCCGGCGATGCGGCGGATGAATTCCACCGTCGGCTTGACCCCTTCCAGGGCGAACGCGGCTTCGGCGATGGCGTCGACGTCGGCCTGTTCTAGCGGGCCGCGACGAACACCGCAGCGGGCTTCCCACGCGGCGCGCACCTGCTGTTCGAGCGCATCTAGGGGATTCGCATCATTCATGGCGGACGCTCGACGGAGGGCACATCGAGGCTACGCGCGTAAGGTCTGCGGCGCAACAAAATATGCCATACATAGGGCATATTTCCCATAAATAACTACCTCTGACAATGCCACTTGTCAGAGGTCGTTAGGCAGCTTACGCTCGCTGCATCCTCTCTCCTGCACGGATGCCGCTGTTGCGAAACCACTCCGTCGCCCTCCCCGCTTATCTCGTCTGCGCACTGTCGGGCGCCCTTGTCCTGGTCACCGCCGCCGCCGCCCAGTCGTCAGCGCGGCCTGCCGTTCCCGCGCTGCGCGTAATGCAACATCAGCAACTGACTTGCGGAACGCAGATGGTGTACGACGCCGACATCAACCTAGCCGATCCCACCGCGGTCCAGGTCCGCCTGGTCTGGCAGCTGGGTGAGCTCGGGGCCTACGCTGATCTCGCCCTGGTGGGCCATATCAACAGCCAGCACCAGGAGCGTCTGGCCGATCCGCCGTACCGCACGATCACGGTCAGCTCGGTGGTCAAGGCGCTGCGCGCCGATGGCCGCGCCGCCGTCGCGGTGGTGTACACGCTGCAAAAGGACAATGTCTCGCCATCCGCCTGCGGTTTCGTCGACGCCGTCATCGACGTGGGTCGTCCTGCGCATCTGACCGGCTCGGACGGGCTGCCCGTCGCCCTCACCGTCCTGCTCCCCACGCCACCCTCCTCCGGACCGTCCGATGACCATGGCTAAGTACGTGCGCCGCCGCCGAACACCTGCTCGCTTCCGTCGGAGCGCGTGATGGCCCAGCGCAAGGATGTCGTC
>NZ_JBFUIT010000381.1:0-3404 GCF_056401735.1 Luteibacter sp. P4_D7_3 | reverse complement strand
CAGGTAACTAGTCTGGACCCAGGCGGTGTCATCCGCACCGGCCGACAGGCCGCCCCCGATGTCGCGAAGGGACGCCGATACGATCTGGATGTCGAGCAAGGCAATGAACATGCCCAGACACATCGACGCAAAGGCGAAGACCTTCTGGTTGTGAGTGAGGTTTTGCACGGTCGCGTCACTCGGCCTTGGTGTCGATGGTGGCCGTGACCGACAGACCCGGTCGCAATACGCCAAGGTCACCGTCAGCCCCGTCGAGCAAGATGCGCACCGGCACGCGCTGAACGACCTTGGTGAAGTTGCCCGTCGCGTTTTCGGGCGGCAGGATGCTGAACTGGGCACCCGTCGCAGGGGCCAGGCTTGCCACGTGCCCCTTGAACGAGCGACCCGGCAGCACATCGGCGCGGACGTCGACTTCCTGGCCGATCTTCAAGCGTGCGAGCTGGTCTTCCTTAAAGTTGGCGTCGACCCAAAGGCCGTGCGCCGGAACGACCACCAGCATCTGACTGCCAGCGGAGGCAAACGTGCCCACCCTCGCCCGCCGGTTGCCGATGGTGCCGTCGACCGGGGCGCGAAGCTCGGTATAGGAGAGATTGAGCCTTGCTGTGTCTGCTTCGGCCTTCGCCTGGGCCAGCGCTGCCTCGACCTGCTTTTTCTGGGTGTCGATGACATCAAGCTGGCGTTCGGCACCTTCGACGGAGGCCGATGCACGGTCGGTTGCGGCGCGCGCTGTCTTGGCGTCGGCTTGCGCACGCTGCGCGCTTTCGATGGAAACGGCCGAACGGCCTGCGAGGGCCGCGTAGCGCTGGTCGTCGAGCTGGGAGCGGGTTGCCTCAGCCTGCGCTGCGGCTTTTCCGGCGACTGCCTGGGCAATGATGCTCTTCTGCAGGGTCGCCACGGCGTCGAGGTTGCCGAGCGCCGCTTGCTGCGCCTCGACGGCCGCCTCAGCCTTGGCCAGCGCCGCCTTGTAGTCACGGTCGTCAATCTTGACCAGCAGGTCCCCTTTCCTGACCGCCTGGTTGTCGGTCACGTTGATCGTGTCGATGTAGCCGGAGACCTTTGAACCGATGACCGTGACGTCRCCGCCGACGTATGCGTCGTCGGTGTCCTCAATAAAGCGTCCGCACGTCCACCAGTGGACGCCGTAGCCCACGAGGGCGACCGCGCCAATGCCGAGGGCGATGAACTTGAGGGCCTTATTCCGCGAGCGGGGGTCGGCAGCGGTGGACGGGATGACTGAGTCGATGGTGGCGGACACGGGAGTACCTGCTCGGCAGTTGATAGGATTACGGTCATACTTCTATGGGCCAAGTAACCGATATCAAGGGGCACCGCCAAAAAATAATTGAACTTTTTTCCGGCCCCGAAACCAGGACGTACAAGCTCAGCTTTGGACTAGCAGCCTTTAGGTGCTCCCGGATGACGCCCAGCAAGGCCTGCGGCTGCTCGATGCAATCCAGTGCCCGGTCTTGTCGAGCTTAACGACGCTGGTGCTGGGCACGGCGGCCAGGAAGAACATGGCCAAGAAGTCGTGGCCGATGCGACCCGCGCCGAGGACCGGCATGGTTAGGGGCGCATAACTGGGCCACATCGTTGCCACGACCAGCCCAACGTCACTGCCGACGATATAGGCCGCATCCATATCGAGGGCGGTCCTCACTCCAGTAACGTCTTGGCAATTGTTTTTGGGCCGTAACCCTCATCCGGCCGGGACGAGGCGCCGTGCCACGCAGGTCAACGCCGGCAACCCGAAAGCCCCGCAAGGTCCGCAAGACCTTGCGGGTCACCCATCAGATCATGGGCCGGACGGGCATCAGGACCAGTAGTGAACCCGGACCACCCACGACTGTCTGGAGGCGGATGTCGTCCGTGTCGACGACTTGCAGGGAGAAGCCCGAAGAGCGTCGCGACAACGGCTTCGTCGGAAAGGCGGGAAGCAGGCATGCACTGACTCCTGGCCCACGCAGCGGCACGGGACGGGCGGATGCACGTCGAGGCGCGAGTAGCGCTTTGACGCTAAACCGCTGCCTGTCCGTGTCAGACCCAAGACAGCGGCGACAGAGCGTCGCGCTCATCAGGAGGACAAGCGCGTGGGTGCGACCGTGCGCACCGAGCGCGGCAGAAATCCACTTGAGGTGGGTCTTAGCGATCTCTTCCTTGACGCCAATCGCCATGGCGATATGCCGGCTAGGATGGCCGTAGGCCGCGGCTTCGAGCACCTCGGCTCCGCGCTCCTTCCGGATCCCGTCTTCGGAGACAGGGTCAGATTGCCAACCCAACGCCGCCAGGCGCTCCAGTGATGCCGCGCCCAGGTCGAACGGTGCGCATGAGGTCCCGACGTACAGCGCTTTTGGGCAGGTATGCGCTGCCCCGGCACAAAATGCCAGTGCTCTGCATGTCGTCCGGATGGGTCGCGAGTAGGAGCGCGCGGGCATCCGGACACACTGCGCGCTAGGCAAGTGCCGTCTGGATACTGTCGATGCCGGCCGCGCGCACGCCCCTAACAACAGCGTCGGACTTGTGACGGCGGCTGACTTCGATATCCGCCGGCCATCCACCGTACCGGCGATGAGGCTAGTTCGGCGTCGGCCGAGACGATGGCTTCGATGTCCTAGGACACCTTCGGATCATCGTCTGCTGCGAACACACGAATGGGCGTAGCGTTCATGCACTTATAGTTTCAGACAATCTGGCATTGATAACCGTGCCATGACCACCACCAACGCTTGCTCCTGTCACTTGAGACGCCGCGGTACGAGAGTCCGACAGGACGCCGGACAAGGCGGTCTTGCAATGGCAGCGAGAAGAAGCGGCGGTGACACAATTCGCAGGGCCACTTCGAGGGCCAATTCATCGCATCGCCCTGTGACCTCAATGCGGTCTATTTTGCAGCTACGCCATCGAGACTTCCTTCAACGGTCCATTTTTTTCAAGCGAGTGGGCGTTTTCAGGACCTAGAAATTGAAGTTATCATCAGGGGGCGCTATGACACGCGCCTTGAAGAACGAGAGGGGCCGCTCGGATGCAATAAGGGGGTTGCGCCACGCCTTCGGCTCAATCACCCTTGAGTGGCGAGCTAGAAGGGGCACCGGGATGACTCAGCGATTGTGACCAGTCGGTTTGTGCTGGAAACATCCAGGCACCAATGGTCTGGCATGGCAGTCGCGCGTCTTATCAGAGACAGCACTATTCGCATGCATCCACCGAGAACATATCGCCTTACCCAAGGGATCTTGTGTCCCGGTACGAGCGCGGGACACGTAATTGCATCGGTTCTGACTCCCTCGCGCGTGAAAGTGATGCGAGTCAATGCTTCGCCCGGGCAGTGCCTGCACGTCGAGGTCCCAGCGGGAAAAGCGTTTGCCCTGGCCATGACCATGCGGTCCCCGATTACCGATGCGGGCGAA
>NZ_JBFUIT010000380.1:0-3411 GCF_056401735.1 Luteibacter sp. P4_D7_3 | reverse complement strand
ACGTACGACAGACCGGCATGATTGCCGCGATCGAACTGGTCGCCGACAAGGCGACCCGCACGCCCTTCCCCGCCGCCGACCGGCGCGGCCTTCGCGTCTACCGCCATGGACTGGACCACGGCGCGCTGCTGCGGCCGCTCGGCAACATCGTGTACTTCATGCCGCCCTACGTCATCACCGAAAGCGAGATCGACTTCATGGTCGACACCGYCATCGCCGGTATCGAACAAGCCGTGCGCTAGATCCGCGAAAGGCCGATCGGAAGATCGCCCAGCCGGGCCATCTCCGCGTCGTCGAACAAGTCGGGGTGGGCGAGGAAGTCCATGGCGAAGTCATGGGCATCCGCACCCCAGAACAGCTCGCCGCCGATCGCGAGGGTCGGCACGCCGAACACCCGGTCCTGCATGGCCAGCTCGAAGTTGGCCTGCAAGGCCGCCTTGACCTCGGGCGCCGACAGGGCGGCGCGAAGGTCGGTGATACCCAGCGACGCCGCCAGCGGGGCCAGGGCCTCCGGCGTGTCCGCCGCGCGTCCATGGGCCCATATCCATTCGAAGATCGCACCCACGGCTTCCACGGTGCCACCTGCCGCGATGCATAGGCGCAGGGCCGGCAGCGGATTGAACGGATGGGTCGGCGGGAACTTCAGCGGTACGTCGGCTTGCCGTGCACGCCACAGGGCGTAGCGATAGGTGAACTCACGTTTGCCCTCGATCTCCGCCGGGCCGCGTTGCTCCATCTGCTTGAGGAGGGCCCCGAACAGCATCGGCCGCAGCGAAACCTCGTGCGTCCTGCATAGGTCGCGCACCGCCGGCCACTGAAGCCAGCTGAACATGGAAACGAAATCGAAGTACCAGGCGATCGGCATGCAGGGCTCCGTCGTGAATGGGCCGACGATAGCGAGCCTCGCCGCTCGCTACAATGGACGTTCCGTGACACAAGGCTCATCCATGCGAACCATCCGCATCCACGTCGACGCGCCGCTCGCCACCGGCCGCGACATCACCCTGCCCGCCCAGGCCGGCGAGCATGTCGCCCGGGTGCTGCGCATGGAGGTCGGCGCCCCGGTGGTGCTCTTCGCTGGCGACGATGGCATGGAGTTCGACGCCACCCTTGCCTCGGTCGGCAAGCGCGAAGTGGTCGCTTCGGTAGGCGAAGGGCGTGTGGTCACCAACGAGTCGCCGCTGTCACTCACCCTCGCCCAGGGCGTGGCACGGGGCGAGAAGATGGACCTGATCGTGCAGAAGGCGACCGAGCTCGGCATCGCGCGCATCGTCCCGATCCTCACCGAGCGCTCTGAAGTGAAGCTGGACGCCGCCCGCAGCGAGAAGCGTCTTGCGCATTGGCGCGCCGTGGCGTCGAGTGCGTGCGAACAGTCAGGACGTGCGCGGGTGCCGTTGATCGAGGCTGCGCAGCCGCTGGCTGCGTGGCTCGCGTCGCTGGGCGAAGGCGGCCCGATGCGGCTCGCCCTGCTGCCCGAAGGAACGAAACGCCCGGGCGAACTCCACCTCAGCGAAGCCGCCATCCTCGCTATCGGGCCCGAAGGTGGCTTCGGTGAACGCGACCGCACGGCGCTCGCCACCGCGGGCTTCACGGGCCTGAAGCTGGGGCCGCGCATCCTCCGCACCGAAACGGCCGGCCTTGCTGCCATCGCGGCGTTACAGGCGCTATACGGCGACATTTAACCTGTAGCTGTAGGAGCCGATTCATCGGCGATCCCGCAGCAGCGGGCCGGGACTCGGCGAGCACCCTTCGCCGATGAATCGGCTCCTACAGAAAAGCGCGCCCCTATGCGGCGGGCTTCAACGCCGCATCGATCTTCCGCATCACGCTATCGTCGAGCAGCTTCACCGCATCGAGCGCCATGAGGTTCTCCTCGAGCTGCGCTTTCTTGCTCGCCCCGAGGATCACGGTCGAGACGTGCGGGTTCTTCAGGCACCATGCCAGCGCGAATCGTGCCATCGGCAAGCCGAGCTCGGTGGCGATCGGCGCCAGCGCACGCACTGTCTTCAACTTCGCGCCACCGTCTTCGAGAAGGGCGTCACGTAGCCAGCCGTTACCTGCCTGGCCGAGGCGCGAGTCGTCAGGAATGCCATCGTTGTACTTGCCCGTGAGCAGGCCCGACGCCAGCGGCGACCAGATGGTGGTGCCCATGCCGTGGTCTTCGTAGAGCGATGCGTATTCCTGCTCGACGCGATCGCGATGCAACAGGTTGTACTGCGGCTGCTCCATCGACGGTGCAACAAGATGGTTCTCGCGTGCGACGCGATGCGCCTGGGCGATGAGCTCGGCCGGCCACTCGCTGGTACCCCAGTAGAGCACCTTGCCCTGGCGAATCAACGCATCCATCGCCCACACGGTTTCCACCACAGGTGTGTCCGGATCGGGGCGATGGCAGAAATACAGGTCGAGATAATCGACGCGCAGGCGCTCGAGTGCCTGGTGGCAGGCATCGAAGACGTGCTTGCGCGAGAGGCCGCGCTGCGTCGGTTTCGGGTCGGTCACCGCACCGAAATAGACCTTGCTCGATACGCAGTAGGCATCGCGCGGCAAGCGCAGATCGGCAATGACATCACCCATCAGCCGCTCGGCGTCGCCCGCGTTATACGTCTCGGCGTTATCGAAGAAGTTGACACCGCGGTCGTAGGCCAGCGCGATCAGTTCGCGCGCATCGGAGCGCCCGACCTGACGTCCGAACGTGACCCATGCGCCGTACGACAGAGCGGAGAGTTTCAGGCCGGTCGAACCGAGACGACGGTATTCCATGAGGATGCCCTAAGAGTGGTGGCCGAACATTAAATAGATGAGGTACCCGGCGAACCCGATGATGATGCCCGTGGAGATGATGTAGATCAGGTAAAGCACGACGGCAGCGAAGACCCCGGCGACCACGTCATCGATCATGACGCCCAGCCCTCCCTTCACCCGCCTGTCGATCCACCCGATCGGCCAGGGCTTGCGGACGTCGAACGCCCGGAACAGGACGAACGCCGCAGGCACAGCCCACAGCTCGTGAATGAACAGCGCAGGGATCAACGCGATCCACTGGCCAACGAACTCATCCCACACGAGGCTTCGGTGATCGGCGACCCCGATGATCCGACCGGCGACGTCACATGCCCACACACCCAAAGCGAACGACACGGCGATGATCGCCAGCCAGTACTCGATGGACAACGTGCGCAGGAACAACCACGGCAGGATCGCCGCCAGCGAACCGAACGTGCCCTGCGCCTTCGGCGTCAGTCCGGAACCGAAACCGCAGGCTATCCAGCCTGCCGGCGATGCCAGCAGGCGACGGCGATCGGCGGGATCGAGGACGTATTTCGTGCTCATGCGACGAAGTGATTCCAGCCCGTGCGCGATAGCGCGATCTCCGAGCCGTCGAGGTTGAGCACGCGAACGCCCTTGCCT
>NZ_JBFUIT010000379.1:0-3419 GCF_056401735.1 Luteibacter sp. P4_D7_3 | reverse complement strand
CCATACGTACAGGCCTTCGCCGTCCTTCTTGCCGCGCTTGTTCGCAGCGATTTTTTCTTCCAGGCCGTGCGGAATTTCCAGGCCGAGGAACGGGGCGAGTTCCTTGCCGACCGACGCGCATACGTCGAGGCCGACCGTGTCGGCCAGTTCGATCGGGCCCATCGGCATGCCGAATTTCTTCGCTTCGCGATCGAGCACGGGGCCGGGTACACCTTCGTTGTAAAGGCGCATCGCCTCCATCAGGTACGGCATGAGGATACGGTTGACCAGGAAGCCCGGCGTGCCCTTGACCGGCACCGGCAACTTGCCGATGGCCTTGCAGAACGCGAGTGCACGCTTTTCGATGGCCGGATCCAGCGCATCGTGGCGCACGACCTCCACCAGCGGCATCTGCGCCACGGGATTGAAGAAGTGCAGGCCGAGGAATCGCTGCGGTGCCTTCAGCCCCTTGCGTAGTTCGTCGAGCGGAATCGACGAGGTATTACTGGCAAGGATCTCATCGGCCTGGAATTGCGGCTCGATGATCGCGTACAGCGCGTGCTTGGCTTCCGGATTCTCGAAGATGGCTTCGATGGCGAGGTCGGCATCGGCCACGCCCTTGCCATCGACATCTGCACGCAGGCGGCCCACGGCCGCGTCGACCTTGGCCGGTGCCTTGAGTTTCTTTTCGAACAGCGTGCGTGCGCGGTTGATTGCGGGTTCGATGAAGCGGAGCTCACGATCCTGCAGGGTGACATCGAAGCCCTTGAGGGCGGACCAGGCGGCGATATCGCCACCCATGGTGCCGGCACCGACGACGTGCACGTGCTTGATGCCGTGGTCCGTGCCGCCACCGAGACTCTTCAGGCGTTCCTGCAGGAAGAAGATGCGAATGAGGTTATGCGCGGTCGGCGTGGTGGCCAGTTTCGCTACGGACTTCGCTTCGAGCTTGAGCCGCTGCTGGATGCTGGAGCCTCCGCGCGCCCAGGTATCGATCAGCGCGAACGGGGCCGGGTAATGCTCCTTGCGTACCTTGGCCGCGGTTTGCTTGCGAACCATGGGTGCCAGGATGGCACGCGCCGGAAGGGTGTTGGTCGCCCACGCCTTGGCGCGTTGGGCGAACGGACGCTGGTGCGGCCGTTTGATCAGATGGCGTGCCTCGGCCAGCAGTTCGTCCGCGCGGGCAAGCCGGTCGACCAGGCCGACGGCCTTCGCGCGACGTGCGTTGAAGGGCTTGCCGGTGAGCATCGCGGGGAGGGCATCGGGTGCGCCGATCAGGCGCGGCAGGCGGGCAGTGCCGCCCCAGCCCGGGTGGATGCCGAGCATCACCTCAGGCAGGCCGATCTTCGTTGCCTCGTCGTCCACCGCGATGCGTTGGCGACAGGCGAGGGCGAGTTCCGTGCCACCGCCCATGCAGGCGCCATGGATCGCCGCCACGGTCGGGCAGGACAGGCGGGCGAGGTTCTCGAACACCCGCTGGCCGTTCTCGATGTTGGCCAGGACGGTGCCGGTCTGGGCATATTCGACGAATTCGCGGATATCGGCGCCCACGGCGAAGCCCGAAGGCTTTGCCGAGTGGATGACGACGCCCCGCGGATTCTCGATGGCCAGGCGCTCGACGATCGTGTCGAGTTCATCGAGCACCTCGCGCGACAGGGCGTTGGCGCTCGCACCCTCGCGGTCGAAGGTGAGCACGACGATGCCGTCGTCGCCCACGTTGGTCTTCCAGTGCTTGAATCGGAGTCCTTCGAACATGGCAGGCAGTACGCTGGCGAATGAGCGCATCACCATACCTTCCTGTCGGGCCGAATGCGAGATACCCCGGCGTATGGTGTGCGATCCCTAGCGTACTCCCCCGTATTGGGCCGATACTTCGCGCCACTGCCGCCGATGTGTCGCCCATGCCTGCCGACCCCCATGTAGGAACCGATGTCTTCGACCGCATTCTGTCCGCGTCGGGACCGTTGGTCGCGTTGCAGACCGGCGACACCAACCAGCTGATCGATCAGTTCCGCCTGGTCGCGCGGCGGACGGGGCAGGCTGTGTACCTGTGGCGCCACGCCGAGGGCCTGGCCAGCCTGCGCGACGCGCAGATGCGCGTGCCCGGTTGTACGCGGCTGGGCGATGCCCTGCGTTATATCTCGCAGAGCCTGCATTTCGGCGTGTACCTGCTGGACATGCCGCCCGGGCCGCCGAGCGCCACCGACGGTGCGCTTTTACGGCAACTTGCACGGGCGCAGACGGGTCACGTGCGCCGCGTGGTGCTGATGGGCGCCAGCCCAAGCCTGCTTGCCACGTTCGAGGACGACATCATCCGCGTCGACGCCGACTGGCGTGCCCGCTCCGCCGCGCCGCGCCTGCGTGACGGCCGGTGGATCGTTTGAGCGCGCGCATGTCGACGCCGGAACCCAGTGGCGTACTCATATTTACCCCGCGCCGCGATGTGCGTCGCGCCGTTTTCGACGCCCTCGACGCGGATGGCGATTTCGTTCTGCTGAGCGCTCGCGACGCCGCGCAGCTCGAAGCCCTGCTGGCGGATGCACCACCGCTGCATGTGGCCGTGATCGGTGCGGACGRCACGGCCGACATGGCCCAGGGCCTGCGCATCCTTCGTGGCTCGGCCGCGTACTCGCGGCTGCCCGTGGTCTACGTCGTCGGCGAGGCGCCTGGCGTTGCCCCGGAAGACAGCTCCGACTGGCTTCGTGAGAACGCCATCGCGGCTGAACTCGCCCAACGCGTCCGCGCGGCGATCGGCGCCGAGGCGCCGGTCGTTCCCAGCGAGCCCAGCGGACTGGACTATCGGTTTGCCTTCGAGGCCGGCGCGGCCTGGGTGGTTGCATCGACACCCGACGGCTGCGTGATCGAAAGCGGCACCGCGATGAATCGGCTGATGGCCGGCGATGGCCCCGTGCACGGCCGCCTGCTCACCGACCTGTTCAAGATGGACGGCGGTGCGGTCTGGCCGGTGCCCGATGGCGACAGCATGGCTTGCACGTTGCGCCGGCTCGATGGCAGTGACATCGCCGGCGAGGTCGATGTACGCCATCTGGTCGATCGCGGTGCCCATCGTATTGCGGTTGCATTTCGTGACCTTCGCGCCGTCGAGATGGCGGGAAGGGCCTTGTCCCTCCTGTCGGTGCTGGATGCCTGTCCCAGTGACGATGAGGGCATGGGCGAGGCCGCCGCCATGCTCGCCGACGCGCTCGAACTGGATGTCGTCGCCGTGTGGTCCGCCCTGCCGGAAAGTGAGTTCGGACCGGAGGTGCTTACGCGCATCTGGAACGGTCCGGGCCTGGTCGAATGGCCCGACGCGACCGATTTGCCGCTGCTGAAGATCTGCCTGGGCGGTGAAACGCTTTCGCATCTGGGCGACGGCGGCGACACGTCCGTCGCCGACCCCCTGGTCGAGACGCTGGGCTTGCGCTCCTATGCGTTCCTGC
>NZ_JBFUIT010000378.1:0-3437 GCF_056401735.1 Luteibacter sp. P4_D7_3 | reverse complement strand
GGCTCCCGCACCCCCGTTCGCCGCTGAAGCGGCTCCCACAGGGTGCAAACAAAGGGTGCAAACACAGCCTGCAAACACAGCCCGCAAATGCGTCTCATCGAATCTTCGAACGCGTGTTAACATCCGCGCCGAAGTCATTGGGGAGTAGCCATCCTCTACCCCGAGGAGTTCGCGTCAACACACTTGGTGGCCTCGCGCCCCATGGCGCGAACGGCACAGCGCCCGGAGAGTGCGCTGCCCGCCCGGCGAGACCTTTGGCCAGCGACATGCTTACCCGGGCCGGGCGAGCGGTGTTGCTGTGCCATCGGTATATCTCGCTCGCCCGGCCTTAGATAAAACATGCTGCTGACATGCTTTCTATTCCTGGTCTCGGCCGGGGCTATCTATTTCGCCTGCGAATACTTCGTCAACGGCGTCGAATGGTTCGGGCGCAAGCTCAACCTCGGCGCCACGGCGACCGGCACGGTGCTTGCCGCCTTCGGTACCGCCCTGCCGGAAAGCGCGGTGACCTTCGTCGCGGTCATGTTCGGCAAGACCCCCGAAGCAAAGGACATCGGTGTCGGCGCCGCCCTCGGCGGTCCGCTGGTGCTTGCAACGATCGCCTATGCCGTGGTCGGATTCGCTTTATATGCGGGTCGTAAACGACTGAAAAGACCCGACTTACGGGTGCGCGTGGACAATAAGCGGCTGGCCAGGGACCAGTCCTGGTTTCTGGCGATCTTCGTGGTCAAGGTGGGCCTGGGCCTCGTGGCCTTCGCATGGAAGCCCTGGCTCGGCGTGCTCTTTCTGCTCGCCTACGTCGCCTATGTCTGGCGGGAAATGCGTGACGACACCAGCGCGCCCGAGGGCGAGGATGAGCTCGAGCCCCTCACCTTCCGTCCCCACGAAGCCAATCCGTCGATGAACTGGGTGATGCTGCAGACGGGCCTGGCGCTGGTCGTTATCGCCATCGCCTCGCGCACCTTCGTCTGGCAGCTGGAAGCGTTCGGCGAGTTCTTCCACCTGTCGCCGCATATCGTCGCCCTGGTGTTGAGCCCGGTCGCCACCGAGTTGCCGGAGACGGTCAACGCGTTGATCTGGGTGCGGCAGGGCAAGGAGCGACTGGCCCTGGCGAACATCTCGGGCGCCATGATGATCCAGGCGACGATTCCGAGTTCGTTGGCGCTGTTCGCCACCCCGTGGCTGTTCGATACGCCGCTGATCGTGGCCGGCGCCATCACCATGGTCGCGGTGATCGCACTGTGGGCAATGTTCCGCCGGGGGGCCGTGGAAGCCCGCTGGCTGATGCCGATTGGCGGACTTTATGGCGTGTTCGCGTTGTTTGTCGGTTGGTGGTTCGGCACCCACTGACGGGCTTACAACCCCCTGTGGGAGCCGATTCATCGGCGATTGGGTGCTAGCGACAGCCCAGCCCGCTGCCGCGGGATCGCCGATGAATCGGCTCCTACAACCGCTTATGGCGACCTGGGATCTCCGGCGTGCCGTTTCCAGCGGGGCTCTTACATCTTGCTGGTAATGACGTCTTCGATGGACCAGGTGCCGGGCGCACGCCCGGCGATCCAGTTCGCGGCTTCCAGCGCGCCGCGCGCAAAGATCGATCGATCCGTCGCCCGGTGCCCCAGTTCGATCCGCTCGCCCTGCCCCATCAGCAGCGCCTGGTGCTCGCCGACGATGTCGCCGCCGCGTACGACGGCGAAACCGATCGTGCCGTTCTTGCGTGCACCGGGACGGCCTTCGCGCGAATACACCGCCAGCTCCTCCAACGTCGCTCCGCGTCCCGCGGCCGCCGCTTGGCCGAGAGCCAGCGCCGTACCGGAGGGAGCGTCTTCCTTCCGTCCGTGGTGCGCTTCGATGATGTCGAGGTCCCAGCCTGGCAGTGCCGCGGCGGCTTCGCGCAGCAGACGCGTCAGTACAGCTACGCCGAGGCTGAAGTTGGCGGCACGCAGCACGGCGATGCGTTCGGCAGCCTTGGTCAGGCGCTCTTCCAGCGCGGGTTCGAGGCCGGTCGTGCCGGTGACGAGCGAGGCGCCCGAGGCTTCGCAGTAGTCGAGTGCCGCGCCGAGGCCTTCCGGGCCGCTGAAGTCGATGACGACGTCGATATCGCCCGCGTCGGTCCAGTCGGTGAAGCGCAGCGCGGAGACGTCGCCGAAGGCCGCCTTGCCGATCCGGGGCGATCCCGACGACACGATGGCGCGAACGAGCTCGAAGCGTTCGTCGCCACGCACGAGTCCGAGCAGCGCAGTGCCCATGCGACCGGAGGCGCCGCTGATGGCGAGACGGGCGGGACGGGTCATGGGGCAGCCTTCTGCGTGCGATGGGAAGGCGAATCGTAGCAGGCGTCCGAAAAGAAAACGGCCCCCACAACGCGACCGTTGTAGGAGCCGATTCATCGGCGAAAGCAAGTTACGACAAGTCATCAAAGCGGCGCCGTGCAGGAATCGCCGATGAATCGGCTCCTGCCGAGCGAGGGTGTGGCGAACCGAGCGGGTCGTGGCGACTTACGACGTCACGCGCGACCAGAAGTCCTTTACCCCATCGATGAAGGTCGTCGAGCGCGGCGTGTGCTTGGCCGCATCCTCGCCGACAAAGGTGGCCTCGAGCTGCGTGAGCAGTTCGCGCTGTTCCTTGGTCAGRCGCACTGGCGTCTCGACGACGACGGTGCAGATGAGGTCGCCGGCACCGCCACCGCGGACCGACTTCACACCACGGCCGCGCATGCGGAACTGATGACCGGTCTGCGTCTCGGGCGGCACGCTGACGGGGATCTCACCTTCGAGCGTGGGCACCATGAGGTCGGTACCGAGCGCTGCCTGGGCGAACCGGATCGGTACTTCGCAATAGAGGTCGCTGCCGTCGCGCTGGAAGATGGCGTGCTCGCGCACTCGCACTTCCACGTAGAGATCGCCGGACGGCGCACCGGCAGGGCCCGCTTCGCCCTGCCCGGTCAGACGGATGCGATCGCCGTTGTCGACGCCGGCAGGAATCCGCACGGACAGCGTGCGCTCTTCCTCGAGGCGGCCTTCCCCGCGGCACTTCTTGCAGGGCTTGTCGATCTTCTGGCCTGAGCCATGGCAGGTCGGGCAGGCCTGCTGGATGGAGAAGATGCCGTTCTGCATGCGCACGCGGCCGTGACCGGCGCAGGTGCTGCACTTGGATACCTTGCCGTCTTCCGAACCCGAGCCATTGCAGTGGTGGCAATTGACCTGGGTGGGGATTTCGATCTTCTTCTCGACGCCGAACACGGCTTCCTCGAGATCCAGATCCATCATGTAGCGCAGGTCCGCACCACGACGCGCGCGCTGGCGACCTGCGCCACCGCCGCCGAAAATGTCGCCAAAGATGTCGCCGAAGATATCGCCGACGTCGCCGAAACCGGCGCCACCGCCACGACCGAACCCGCCACCCTCGAAGGCCGCGTGTCCGTGCTGGTCGTACAT
>NZ_JBFUIT010000377.1:0-3459 GCF_056401735.1 Luteibacter sp. P4_D7_3 | reverse complement strand
CCCATGTCCAGCGCGYGGATGAGGTTGGCCTTCGCGGTGGTTGAGCGAAGCAGGCCGTCCTGGGGGAAAGCGACGAGCTCCAGGTGCAGGTAGGGCGCCACGCGGCGCTTCACCTCCAGTAAGGCTTCGGTGGCCAGCAGCCGGTCGTCACAGATGTCGACATGGCTGCGGATCGCGAGCAGCCCTTGCGCCACCGCCATGTCGCAATAGGCCATGGCGCGGGCCACCAGCGCGTCGATCGTGAGGTCGGGCTTGAGCTCGCCCCACAGCGCGATGCCTTCGAGCAAGGTGCCGGAGGCATTGAGCCGGGGCAGGCCGAGCGACAGCGTTGCATCCATGTGGAAGTGCGCGTCGACGAAGGGCGGTGAGACAAGTCGGCCGCCCGCATCGATCTCTTCCACGCCCTTCGCCGGTAGCGCCGGCTGGATCGCTGCGAAGCGCCCGTCGGCGATGCCGATATCGACGTCGCGGCGCCCGTCGGGAAGGCTGGCGTGGCGGATGATCAGGTCCATGTCGGTCGACTCTGGCAGCAAAGCCCGAATCATATGCCTTTGCTTTCGATCGCTCCTACAGGGGTAAGAGCATCGCCGCTGAAGCGGCTCCCACATGTACTTATTTGTGATCCGCGCTTTCACGCGGAGGTCGGCGCCATTTGGCACCATGGCTTTCCCCATGAAACTGTCCGACAAACTCGCCATCCTGGCCGACGCGGCCAAGTACGACGCGTCCTGCTCGTCCAGTGGCGGCAAGGGCCGCAACTCGCTGCGCTCGGGTGGCATCGGTTCGACTGAAGGCATGGGCATCTGCCACGCCTATGCGCCGGATGGACGCTGCATTTCCCTGCTGAAGATCCTGCTGACGAACTTCTGCGTCTACGACTGCGTGTACTGCGTCAACCGGCGCAGCAGCAACGTGCAGCGCGCACGCTTCACGCCCGAGGAAGTGGTGGAACTCACAATGGAGTTCTACCGCCGCAATTACATCGAAGGCCTGTTCCTCTCCTCGGGCATCATCCAGTCGCCCGACTACACCATGGAGCAGCTGGTTCGCGTCGCCCGCACGCTGCGTACCGAGCACAAGTTCGGCGGCTACATCCACCTCAAGACCATTCCGGATGCGTCGCCCGAGTTGATCGACGCCGCCGGACGCTGGGCGGATCGCCTGAGTATCAATGTGGAGATGCCGACGGCCGAAGGCCTCAAGTCGCTGGCGCCGGAGAAAGACCTGGGCGATATCCGTAGTGCCATGGGACGCCTGCGCCTGTCCATCGACGAGGCGAAGGCCGAAAAGAAAGCGCCGAAGTTTGCCCCGGCCGGGCAGAGCACGCAGATGATCGTCGGCGCCGATGCGGCGACGGATCGCGATGTGCTCGCGGCCAGCACCAACCTCTACACGAACTACCACCTGCGCCGCGTCTACTATTCCGCGTTCAGCCCGATTCCCGATGCGTCGAAAATCCTGCCGCTGAAGCCGCCGCCGCTCGTGCGCGAGCATCGTCTGTACCAGGCGGACTGGCTGATGCGCTTCTACGGTTTCCGCGCGGACGAAATCGCTCCCCCCGGTGACAGCGGCATGCTTTCGCTCGAGGTCGATCCGAAGCTGGCCTGGGCGCTGCGTCATCGGGAAAGCTTCCCGGTCGACGTTAACCGGGCGCCGCGCGACATGCTCCTGCGTGTTCCGGGTCTGGGCGTGAAGACCGTGGACCGCATGATCGCGATGCGCGCCCACCAGCGCATTCGCTACGCCGACCTCATCCGCCTGCGCGTGCCGGTGAAAAAGGTCGCGCCCTTTGTTGAAACGGTGGATCACCGTCCCCGAGGTGACCACGAAAGCGCCGCATTGCAGCGTGACCTGCGCGAGCCGGCGCAGCCCGACCTGTTCGGCTGATGCTTGGCGTCCGGCTCGACGATGCTTCGGACGTGGAGGCGTGGCGCGCGAAGGCGCGTGCCTTGCTGCTGGCGGAGGTCGATCCGTCGCAGGTCGAATGGCTCGCGGGACCGGACGGCGGCCTGTTCGGCAGCGACGACGCGATGCCCGAGCCACGGCATGCGCAGGCCCCGGCCGTTCCGCGCGATTTCCTCAGCCTCGTCAATTCGGTGCTGGCGCATTCGGATCCGCGACGCCACGCCACGCTCTACCGCATGCTGTGGCGTTTGACGCACGGCGAACGCAACCTCCTGGCGATCGCCACGGACGACGATGTCGCCTGGGCCCACACCTGCGTGAAGCAGGTCAACCGCGACATGCACAAGATGAAGGCCTTCGTGCGCTTTCGCGAGTTGCCGATCGACGACGGCACCGTCTATGTTGCGTGGTTCGAACCCGACCATGACATCGTCACGCGCGTGGCACCATTCTTCGTCCGCCGGTTCACCGGTATGCGCTGGTCCTTGTTGACGCCCTCACGCAGCGCCCACTGGGACGGCACGACGCTCTCGTTCGGGCCCGGTGCGCAGCGTGGCGACGCGCCTTCCGGCGACGCCCTCGAAGATCTCTGGCGCACCTACTACGCCAGCATCTTCAACCCCGCGCGCCTCAAAGTGGATGCCATGCGCCGGGAGATGCCGGTGAAGTACTGGAAGAATCTCCCGGAGGCGCGGCTCATACCCGAACTGGTGCGCGATGCGCTGCCGAGGATGCAGGCAATGGTCGAGAAACAACCCACGGTGCCGAGGAAAAAGGTCACGCCGCTGCAGAAGGCCGCCGTGGACGCGCCCGAGGGAAGCCTCGCGGCGCTGCGAAAGCAGGCGAAAGACTGTCGCCACTGCGACCTGTGGAAGCCGGCGACGCAGACGGTCTTCGGTAGCGGCCCTGCCGATGCGCGCATCGTCGTCATCGGTGAGCAGCCGGGTGACCAGGAGGATCTGGCCGGGAGGCCCTTCATCGGCCCGGCGGGAAAGCTGTTCGATCGCGCGCTGGAGGAAGCGGGTGTCGATCGCGCCGCGCTCTATGTCACCAATGCGGTGAAGCATTTCAAGTTCGAACCGCGCGGCAAGCGGCGCCTGCACAAACGCGCCAACGCCGAGGAGCAGGCGGCGTGTCGCCCCTGGCTGGCCGCCGAAATCGACCGCATCCGCCCGGAGGCGATCATCTGCCTCGGGGCGATGGCGGCGCAGGCGGTATTCGGGGCGTCGTTTCGGTTGATGGCGCAACGGGGGCAGTGGCTCGACCTGCCTGACGGTCGGCGAGCGATAGCCACGGTGCACCCGTCCTACCTGCTGCGCCTGCCGGATAAGCAGGCGCGAGAAGAGGGGTATGCGGATTTCGTCCGCGACCTGCGTCTCCTGCGAAGTTTCCTGTAGGAGCCGATTCATCGGCGATCCCGCGGCAGCGGGCAAGGTCGATGCAACACCCAATCGCCGATGAATCGGCTCCTACAACAGCAGTTGCGCCTAGCCCCTCAGCCGATCTTGAACTTCTTCAGCTTCTTCGGCACCGACGCGTTCTTCAGCGTCACGT
>NZ_JBFUIT010000376.1:0-3492 GCF_056401735.1 Luteibacter sp. P4_D7_3 | reverse complement strand
CACGAGAACCGGTCCGTTCAGCGTCTCGACCGCCAGCCGCTGCTCGGGGTTGAGGCCTGCGAGATAGTCGGGCGCACGATGCTGGTCGCGGGCCGCCATGGCCCGCGCGGCGATGCCGAGGCCGCCACTGCCCTCAGCCTGTGCCGGAGCGGGGGCCGTGTTGCGCGGCGCCTGCGGGTGCTGCGGTTCTTCATCGAAGAACGGAATGTCGTCGAAACTGTTCGTCATGCGGCCAATGTAGTGATTCGGACCTGAAAGACCAGAAAATGTTCTGCTTTCATTCCCAGTCTCCACACAAGGCAAGGCTAAAGTGTGAAGAGGCTGCCGGTTGCGCTCTGCGAAAGCGGCAATTTTAGGAGTATAAGTATGCTTGCCGTCTAACATACCCGTGAGATTTCGCGAGGTTACATTTTTGTAAGGTTGCCGAAGACCCATTGCGTGAGCACCCGCAAAAAAGGATACTCCCGGGCAATATGGCCTTTTCGTGCCTCCTTCGGAGAATTGAATGCGGATTTGGAAACAGCTTCTGCTCTGTCTCGCCGTCCTGGCGGGAGCGCTGGCTCTGTGGGTTTACCTGGTGCCGAGTGCAGGAGCCACGCTTGCAAAGATCGGCGTTCCCGGTGGAGTGATTGCCGCCATAAGCCCGAAACATGCCCCCCAGCCCGCAACGGCAGCAGCCGGCAGTGCCAACGGCAATGCGGCGACGCGCCAGCAAGGCCAGGGCGCAGCACAGGGAAATTCGCAGAACGKAGCCGCGAACGCGGCCCAGAACAACGCGGGCCAGAACGGCCAGCGCGGGGCAGGCGGCCAGGGCGGACAGGGTGGCAACCGCGCCACGCTCGTCGTCGCCCAGCCGGTGGCGATCGGCACCGTCAACGACCGCCTCACGGCGATCGGCAGCGGCGAGGCGATCCAGTCCGTCGTCGTCATGCCGCAGTCTTCCGGCACGATCAACGAGATCAGGGTCGTTTCCGGCCAGAAGGTCACCAAGGGCCAGGTGCTCGCCCGCCTCGACGACGAAGAACAGACGATCGAGCGCGAAAAGGCGCAGGTCGCGCTGCAGAGCGCCCAGGAAAAATCCGCTTCCTACAAGAACCTCCAGTCGTTCTCGCGCCTCGACGTGCTCAATGCCCAGATCGCCGAACAGGCTGCCAAGCTTGCGCTCGCCACGGCCGAACTCAACTTGAAGCGCCGCGATATCGTCGCGCCGATCGCGGGCATCGCGGGCATCGTCGCGGTCAATATCGGCGACAACGTCACCACCCAGACCAATGTGGTGACGATCGACGACCGCACGGCTATTTTGGTCGATTTCTGGGCGCCGGAGCGTTTCGCCGTCGCCATCGAGCCGGGCCAGGCAGTCGACGCGAGCTCGATCGCCCGTCCGGGCCAGGTCTTCTCCGGCAAGGTCGAGGCGATCGACAACCGTATCGACGCGGCAAGCCGCACGATGCGCATCCGCGCCCGTGTCGAAAATCCGGGCGATGTTCTGCGCGCCGGCATGGCCTTCAATGTCGGCATGCGCTTTGCCGGCGAAAGCTACCCGGCGGTCGATCCGCTCGCCGTCCAGTGGGACGGCGAGGGTTCCTATGTCTGGCAGGTCAAGGACAATAAATCGGTCAAGACCCGGGTGCGCGTCGTTCAGCGCAATCCCGATGCGGTGCTCGTGGGCGCCGAGCTCCAAGAGGGCGACAGGATAGTGACCGAAGGTCTGCAACGGGTGAGGGAGGGGGCGTCGGTCCGGGTTTTCGGCGCGCCGGAAACCGCTGAGGTGGCGCGCCAATGAAGATGGAGCTTCCGGGGCATGGCCACGACGACGAGGGGAAGGGCGATGCGGAGAAATCCAGCCAGAGCTTCACCGCTCTCTTCGTCCGCCGGCCCGTTCTTGCCGCCGTCCTGAACACCCTGCTCGTCGTCGCGGGTCTTGCGGCGCTTGCCGGCGTCGAAGTGCGTGAACTTCCCGACGTCGACCAGCCGGTCATCACGGTACGCACCAATTACGACGGCGCCTCGCCGCAGACGATGGACCAGGAAGTCACCCAGGTCATCGAAGGCGCGGTCGCCCGCGTGTCCGGCCTGAAGGCGCTGTCATCGCAGTCGCAGTTCGGCTCCAGCCGCGTGACGATGGAATTTTCCGATAGCATCAACCTGTCGGAAGCCGCCAACGACGTGCGCGATGCCGTCGGCCGGGTCATCAACAAATTGCCGGAAGATGCCGACGAGCCCCGCATCGTCAAGGCTGACGCCGATTCCGACGCCATCATGCGCCTGGCGGTGACATCCTCGAAGATGTCGATGGAAAACCTGACCCAGCTGGTCAAAAACGCGGTCGTCGACCGCCTCGCCGCCGTGGAAGGTGTGGCGGACGTCGAACTTTACGGCGACCAGGACAAGGTATTCCGCGTCGACATCAACCAGGCTGCGTTGGCCGGTCGCGGCTTGACCGTTGCCGACGTTTCCAAGGCGCTGTCGAGCGCCGCTCTCGACGTTCCGGCCGGTTCGCTGAAGAGCACGACGCAGGACATCGTCGTTCGCGCCACCGCCAGCCTCACCAAGCCGCAGGATTTCGAAAACGTCCTGATCGGGCCGAACGTCCGCATCCGCGATGTGGCGACCGTGGCGCTCGGCCCGGACGACGGCACGACCGTGTTGCGCGCCAACGGCGTGCAGGGCGTCGGCCTCGGCATCATCCGCCAGGCGCAATCCAACACGCTTAACATTTCCGAAGGCGTCAAGGCCGCCGTCGCGGAGATGCAGAAGACCTTGCCGGAAGGCACCCGCATCGCGGTTACCGGCGACGACGCGATCTTCATCCAGGGCGCGCTGCACGAAGTCGAGACCGCATTGATGCTCTCGGCGGCGGTCGTCGTCGTGGTCATCTTCCTGTTCCTGCGCGACTGGCGCGCCACGCTGATCCCGGCGATCACCATGCCCGTGGCGCTGATCGGCACGCTGGTGGCGATCTATCTCGTCGGCTTCTCGATCAACATCCTGACGCTGCTCGCCATCGTCCTGGCGACCGGTCTGGTGGTCGACGACGCGATCGTCGTGCTCGAAAACATCGTCCGACGACGGGCGGAAGGCATGGGACCGCGCGCCGCCGCCGTGCTCGGCACCCAGGAAGTGTTTTTCGCCGTCATCGCGACGACCGCGACGCTCGCGGCCGTCTTCATTCCGCTGTCCTTCCTGCCCGGCCAGATCGGCGGCCTGTTCAAGGAATTCGGCTTCGTTCTCGCCTTTTCGGTGGCGCTGTCGTCGGTGACCGCCCTGACGCTCTGCCCAATGCTTGCGTCGCGCATGCTGACCAARCCGATGAAGGAAGACCACGGCCTGCTCGGCGCCTTCGGCAACGCGTTTGCCAGCGTCTATGCGTCCTCGCTGCGGTTTTGCCTCAACGCGCCGCTTGTCGTCATCGTCGTCTCGGTGGTCTTCTCGGTCGCCGCCTACAACGTCTTCGGCCTCGTCAAGAGCGAGCTGACGCCGCGGGAAGAC
>NZ_JBFUIT010000375.1:0-3492 GCF_056401735.1 Luteibacter sp. P4_D7_3 | reverse complement strand
TGTGTTGACAGCACCAATGCGCCCTACGTTCCAGGTGTCATGCAATTTCGGAAGAAGTTGATGATTTCGTGAAGACGCCGTAGTGAGAACCGGATCTCTTGGCTTTTTATCCTGCGTTCGGCAAGCTCCGGGGTCGTCCTAAAGGAGCTCCACGATGAGAACGGCCCACACGCTCGCCATCACCCTCGCCCTCCTCGTCACCGGCAGCAGCGCCATCGCCGCCGACAGCACCAGCCAGGTGATCAAGCGCCAGGCACCCAAGGGCATCACGGCTTCGTTCTATGCGTGCGTCGATAAAGCCGGTTCCGACACGACGGCGCAGGGCACCTGCCTCACCGCGGAAAAGAAGACGCAGGACACGCGCCTCAATACCACCTATAAGGCGCTCACCGCCAAGCTCACCGGCAAGGCGAAGGACAATCTCCTCGCATCGCAGCGCGCCTGGCTCGAGTTCCACAACAAGAACGGCGATTTCGAAGCCACGCTGTATGGTGATGAGCCCGTAGCCGGCCTCCAGGTCACCCAGAACGATATCTTCCGCCTCGCCGAGCGCGCGGACGCCCTGGACAAGTACCTCACCATCGCCAACGATCAGTAATCCGTTCCTTCAAGGAGAGAAGTCATGGCTGGTATCGACACGCACGATGTGAACTCGCTCGCAGGTGCCACGTATTTCGTGGTGGGACGTGGCACCGAAGGCGGTCCGTCTTCGTACCACCTGTCCATCACCGGCGTGACCTCCGGCACGTCCGATCCCAACTGGGGTCATGCGAACAAGATCATCGCGGACAGCGGTTACTCGCTCGGCACCATCCAGGTCGACCTCGGCAAGCGCGGCACCTGGGCGCTCGGTGCCACCGATGGCGCGGCGCTGGAACCCGGTCAGACCACGTATGTGGACGGCATCATCGACCAGTCCTCGCAGTACGCGAAGGATCACGGCCTGACGTACACCAGCGACACGACGAAGCTCCGCCGGGACCTGCTCACGCATGGTAACGGCGAACACGGTCGCACCACGCTCAACTTCATCGACAAGGACACCCGCGACGGCATCAACGCGTGGGCGGGCTCGCAGAACGGCCAGAAGTGGATCCACACCAACATCGACTACCCGCAGATCAAGAACGCGACGCAGTCGGCCATTGACACGTTGGACAAGTACGGCAAGAACATCCCCGAAGATCGTCGTCTGGAAACCGTCGCCATTCTCGCCAAGACGGAGAACCAGATTCCGTCGCAGATGAAGAAGTTCGAAAAGGTCATGCAGGAAGGTGGCGACTACAACGCCGTCCTCGCCAAGGCCAACGAGATCAAGGAAACCTACTCGTACTACGACGGCCCGAAAGCTGCCGCGTTAGCCGAGCAGTACAAGAATGCATACAAGGACCCGGAAAAGGCCGCCGCACTCGATCGCGCCAGCGCCAAGGTCGGTGATCCAAACTTCGATCCGTCGAAGTCAGGTGATGACGCGGATATCAAGGCGGCGCTGCAGGCGATTGGCCAGGGTGGTCGTGCGCATGCGCCGGCTGGCCATGCGTCGTTGAAGGACGGCTCACACGGCGAGAAGGTGACTGCCTTGCAGACCGACCTGGCCAAGCTTGGCTTCACCGACGCGCATGGCCGCGCGCTGCGTCCCGACGGTGATTTTGGTCCGGGAACGAAGGCAGCGGTCGAGGCCTTCCAGCGTGCCCACGGATTGACTGCTGATGGCGTGGCTGGACCGAAGACGCTGGATGCGGTGCAGAAAGCGGCGCATCCACCACAGGTCAGCCACCCGTCACCCGTCAGTCTGTCCGACACCCGGCATCCCGGCCATGCGATCTATACGCAGACGTTGGACGGCGTGAAAGCTATCGATGCGCTGCGTGGCCGTACGTCGGACCATCGGTCGGAAAACCTTGCCGGCTCGCTCGCCGTCGCGGCGAAGAAGGAGACGATGTCGCAGGTCGACCACGTCGCCATGAGTGACGACGGCATGCGCGCCTATGCCATGCAGGGTGCATCGAATTCACCGTTCAAGCGCGTTGCTGAAGTCGATGTCGCCGAGTCTGTCGCAAGGCCGCTGGAACAGAGCAGCGCCGAGTTCGAGAAAGCTCACCAGCAGCAGGGTCAGCAGACCGTTCCACAGCAACAGCAGACGCAGCAGCAAGCTCACGTTCCGCAGCAGGCTCCGGGCGTGCAGCCGTAGCGGCATAGAATAATTCTGAAAAGTTGTGAAACATAGCGAATTTCAAGAGAAGAAAGAGGTCATGGGTAAGTAGGTCTGGACCTACCCCCTGTTGGACGCCGCGGGCATGTGATTGCCGCTTACTCCAATAGTGCCCGGGCAAGCACTTTGTACACGCGCCCATCCTGTGACTGCGCCACATTGAAACGCACGAAGCCGGTCGCACTCGACGCCTGGCTGAAAGCATTTCCCGGCGCGAGCACCACGCCCTCTTTCAGGCACGCTCGCGCCACCGTGGCGGCGTCGACACCTTCTGGGAGCCGACACCAGACAAACATGCCGGCACCCGGAACGAGCCAGGGCGTGATGCCCAGGTCGGCAAGCTTTGCCACGGTTTTCTCCATCGCTTTCGCCAGGCGCTCGCGCACGGTTTCCATGTGCTTGCGATAGCCGCTGTCCGTCAACGTGGCAAACAGGATTTCAGCGGACAGGCGCCCTCCTCCGAAAGAGGTCGCGATCTTCAGGTCGGACAGGCCCTCGATCCAATCAGGACGGGCCGCCACGTAGCCGCATCGAAGCGATGCCGAGATCGTCTTCGAAAAGCTACTGACGTGAATCACGCGCGAGAGGCCGTCAAAGGCCGCCAGCCTCGGCGCAGGCACGGCTTCGAAGTCGGCAAAGATATCGTCTTCGACGATCACCAGATCCGATGCCTCGGCAAGCTTCAGGAGGCGATGCGCAACGACGGCGGACAACACAGCGCCGGTCGGATTGTGCAGCCCCGAGTTGGTGATGTAGAGGCGCGGCGAATGCGCCTTCAACGCTGCTTCGAACATGCCGACATCCGGCCCGGTCGGGGTATACGGAATGCTGACGACGTTGACGCGATGTGCCTTCAGCAATGAGTGGAAATTGAAATAGCAGGGATCGTCCACCATCACGGTGTCGCCCGGCTCCAGCAGGAACCGGCAGATCAAGTCGATGGCCTGGATGCCCGACTCGGTCAACATGATCTGATCGGGTGCCGCGTCGACGCCGATGCCATGCATCCGGCGGGCGAGCAGCTGACGCAGCCCGGGGTGCCCCAGCGGCGTGGCGTATTCCACGAGTTCCAACGTCTCGGCCCGTGCCACGGCGCGCAGGGCGCGGCGCATGCCCGCTTCGAAGAGCCAATCCGCCGGGAGCCATCCGCAGCCCGGCTTCAGTAACGTGGCGTCCGCTTCCAACGACTGCCGGGAGATCCAGAGCGGGTCGACTTCCCTCTCGACCTTCGGGCCCATATCCGCCAGCGCCAAAGGAGCAACCGGCCCGGCCACGTAGAA
>NZ_JBFUIT010000374.1:0-3515 GCF_056401735.1 Luteibacter sp. P4_D7_3 | reverse complement strand
TGCTTGGTCTGCTCCTGGGGTGGGACGTGATAGTTCACCCCGGTGACCTTGACGCCTCGTTTCCGGCAGGTGTCGGTTGAGCAGAGGAAGCTCAAGGCGCCGCGCTCAGGTCTGGCGAAATAAAACAGCATGGCTCCCGTTATCGGAAGAACCTCCTCCGCTTCTATGCAGTAGGCGTGCGTTATCCGCTTATTGCTCTTCATTCGCATCCGCTACCTATGTCTATCTCGACGCCCGCGAGGAGGGTGACCCCATCACTACCAGTGAGCGATGGTAGGTGAAATCACCCCATTTGCCATGGAGGGACGCAGGAGGCTTTGTGTGCGCTGCCTGGAGCGCGCCGGAGACGGCTACAAGTGACAAAGCAGCAATAAACCACATCTGACCTCCGTGAGAGATGACATTCAGGGGTTAAAAATACACGGCCGACCTCGGGCTATCCAGGTCGTCGCCAGACCTGCGGTCAGGCAGAGCCTAGAACCTCGACCAGATGTCGCTCACGGCTGCCTCGAAAAGCGATTCCTTGCTGCCGAACTGGTTGTACACCGTTGCTTCGACGCCTGCGCCGAGCGTGCGATATGCGACATCGTCGCTCCCGCGTAGCCTCGCTCGAGAAACGTCGCGGTCGCGCCTGCGACAATCGAACGACGTTTGCTCGCCTGGGCGTTCACCGTGCTGCCATCCCTACTTTCGCCTCGATGGCGTCACGGCAACGCAGTAACCCAGCTTTGAGCGCGATCGCGGGTTTGCGATGGATTGTCGGGCGTGGGCGTTTCGGCGGCAGTACGCTCGCCAGGCGATCGGCCGGAAGCACCTGCAGAAGAGACCGACCGATGGCGCTGAGGTAGGCGGGCACCTGGATGCCGATCGGGACGACGACACGCAGCTCACGCTCGAACGCGACGCAATCGACGATGTTGCGCACGGGACATCTATCCGCATGAGGCCGGCGAGCTCAGGAGTGGCGACCGCCAGGAAGCGGTGTCGAGGCATGGCAATAGCGCCGATGCCGTGATGTCGACGTGTCGGGTACGGTCCCTCGTCGGACCACCGTTACCCTGCTCCGGCGCCTTATACTGCCGCGCTCACAAACCCGGCTGGTCCCATTCCGATGCGCCTTTCTCTCCTGCTTTCTATAGCCCTGCTGATGCCCTTCGTTGCCCCCGCAAGTCAGGAACCGGAGCGCGACTACACCGTCATGGTCCGCCAGACGCTCCTGACCGGCGCATTGCCCAAGCGCGTTCCTCCGCTCCAATGCACCGAAGGCGATGAAGACCGTACGCCGCACACGCAGAAGCCCCTGCCCTGGGGTCCGGCGCAGGTGTGGGAGCAAACCTGGGCCAGCACGGGCCAGGAGCCGGTCGTCTGCCGTCAGGGCGACAACATCCTGGTGACCTTGAAGCCGCCCGTCGACCAGAAACCGTCGGATGCGGTCGTTCCTCAGATCGAGAATCTCGGCAATAGCGTGCGGGTGACGATCCGCCGCAATTGAGACGCCTGCCTAGCGAGTTCGATGCAGGGTAAACGTGGTGGAGACTTCCTGTGAGAAGCAGTCATCGTCGGGCTCAAGTGAGAGCGTCCAGGAAACGTCGACGTGCGACTCGCGAAGCACCACTCCAGATAGTCAAAGCTAGTCGCCGGGACCGGCGCGGCGGCGTATCTTATCCAGGCTTCTGCTTCAGACGCGCCTTTCTTGCTTAGTGCTTGCCGCTGAACAAGGGCATGGGTGAGTCCGGTATCGATGGGCGCCTACGAATGCCTCATGCCAACGATCCCGGCTTGCAAAGCTCTCGCTCGTACAACCGACGCGCCCTGCAGTTTCTGTACTGCTTTTACCTTTGAGTACGCCGTCATGCGTTTCATGTCATAAACCGACACGCGCCCTGCACTGCTGTAAAATGACCGGCTGCGCTTTCGAGAAGCGCACGCTCGCCATCCGTACTGCACCCAGGAGTTACCGTGAGCCGTTCGGCCGCCGCGCAATCGCCAAAGTCCCACAAGCTTTCTACCCAGTTCATTGTCTTCATGGTGCTCGCGGCTGCAGCGCCACTGGCCTCGATGATTGGCAACCTCCCGATCGCCATCTCACGTGGCACGGGCGGAAACGTACCCGTCGCGTTCCTGATCGCCGGCCTGATCCTGATCGCGTTTACCACCGGCTACGCCTTCATCGGCCGTCGGGTTGTCAGTACCGGTGCGTTCTATACCTATGTCGCCGAAGGCCTGGGCAAGCCACTCGGCGTCGGGACCGCCTATAGCGCGATCCTGTCCTACGGCGCGTTCACCTTTGGTCTCGCGGCGGCGTGCGGGTACTTTGACGAGCAGGTCTCGATCGCGGTCGGCCACAGGGTCGATTGGACCATCTGTGCCGCCGTGTCTGTCGTGCTCGCCGGCATTCTCAACTATCGATCGATGGATGCTTCGACCAAGTTGCTGGCCGTCATCATCATCGTCGAGACCGCGGTGCTCGTCGTTTTCGATGTCAGTGTCATCGCAGCGAAGGGATGGGCGGCGTTCCCCCTCGCCTCCTTCGCGCCCAGCCAGTGGCTGGCACCTGGCGTCGGCGTCTCGCTGATGACGGCGTTCACGTGCTTCGTCGGGTTCGAATCGGGTGCCCTTTATTCAAAGGAAGCCGCTGACCCTGTACGGAGCATTCCGCTGGCCAGCTATGTCTCGGTCATCCTGATCGGTTCGTTTTACTTGATGACCGCGTGGATCACCGTTGGCGCGCTCGGCGTCGGCGAGGCGAAGGCGACGGCCGTCGCTCATGGCGGCACACTCATTCTGGACCTCATCAAGCAATATGACGGGCAGACCGCATCCGATATCGCCGGTGTGCTGCTGTGCACGTCGATGCTGGCGACCTATATCGCGATTCATGCCGCCGCCTCTCGCTACGTGTTCGCGCTGGCTCGCGAAGGCTTGCTGCCGCGGATGCTCGCCCGGTTCGACGAGGCTCGCAATGTCCCGGTGGCGGCAACCCTCTGCATGTCGGCTGCGACGGTCGTTTGTCTTGCTGGTATCGCTTCTACGCGAACCGATCCCTATGCCGCGATTATTCCGGTACTGATCGGCATGGGTACGCTGGGAATCATCGCGCTTCAGGCAGCGGCGGCGATCGCTATCGTTTTTTATGTCGTTCGGCGTAGGCGTGAAGCGGGGCCGGTCGTTCTCATTTCGTCGGTGTGTGCGGCGATTGGGCTTTCCGTCGCGCTGACGACCGTGTGTGTCAACTTTACTTTGCTGTCGACGGTGAATACGCCGTTCGTGGCGTGGTTGCCGGCGCTGTATCTGGTAACGCTTGCGGCTGGGCTTGGCTTCAGTGTCTGGCTGCGGCGGGCGCGTCCCGGGCAGTACGCTCAGTTGGCGTTGGTTGAGCATCGGGAGACTGCGGGCTGACCTCCTGGCTTTTGCGAGCGCTCCGAACCATGGTTGAATTTCTCGCTTTCCTGGTCAGCGCCGTCACGGATTCCTGGGGTCAGGCTGGGCAACGCAGGACCTGGTGGATCCTGGGC
>NZ_JBFUIT010000373.1:0-3524 GCF_056401735.1 Luteibacter sp. P4_D7_3 | reverse complement strand
CGGCTATATCGATCGCTACCCGATCTCGCCGACCAATTACCTCGAGGCGGATCCGGACGGCAAGAAGAAGGACAACGTCAACACGTACAAGACCTACGGCACGCGCGTCGCGATGCTGATCAAGCCGGACGACACGCTTTCCATCACGCCCAGCTTCATCTACCAGTATTCCAAGCTGGGATCGCCGTTTACCTACGACAAGATCCCCGCGACGCTTAGCGATCCGTACCAGGTGCGCGACGTCAACGAAGCCAATGTGCAGAAGTCGACGATATCCAATATCGCCATCCACAAGCAGTTCGACGCGTTCGAGTTGATGTCGTCATCGTCGTATTTCACGCGCGATGTCAATATTCGCGACGACAGCTCAAAGGTCATCAATTACTTCTTCGGCTTGCCGAGTGTCTATCCGACCACGATGTACGGCAGCTACAAGAACAAGGAATTTACCGAAGAAGTGCGGGCGACCAGCAAGTTCGACGGTCCCGTGCAGGCCATCCTCGGGGCGTTCTATCATGACGTCCGCGCCCCGCTCGTCTCGTCGATCCCTTATCCCGACGGATTCAACCAGACGTTCAACACGCCCTTCCCGGCGTACTCGACGATCTACGCCGGTGCGCGCAATGCCACGCTCCACGAATACGCCGTGTTCGGCGAGTTGTCCTGGAACATCACCGATAAACTGAAAGCCAGCGCGGGCATCCGTGCATTCGAGGTCAAGCAGGGCTTCTCGCAGACCGGCGACGGCCTGCTCAACGGTGGCCCCAGTGCCGTGCAGAGCAGCTCGAAGGACTACGGCAGTACACCGAAGTTCACGCTGCAGTACCAGATCAGTCCCGAAAACATGGTCTATGCCACGGCCTCCCAGGGCTATCGGCCGGGTGGTCCAAACAACCCCGCGCCCGCGGCCCTGTGCGGCACGGAAGTGGCCGGCCTGGGTCTCAGCCAGTCGCAGTTGAACAAGTACAACCCGGATACGCTGTGGAACTATGAGCTGGGCTTCAAGAGCGCCTGGCTGGAGCATCGGTTGCTCGTCGACGCGTCGGTCTACCACATCGACTGGAACCACGTTCAACAGCAGATCGTCCTGGGCTGCGGCTACAACATCACCGCCAACTTCGGTAAGGCCGTCAGCCAGGGCGCGGAACTGGAAATGAAGTTCCTGCCGATCAACGCGGTGACATTGAGCGCCGGCTTCAGCTACAACGACGCACACCTGAAGAACGATGTGCCCGGTACGGATGCGAAGGACGGCGACCGCCTGGTGAACGTGCCGCGTTTCAGCGGCTCGCTCGCGGCCGAGTACCGCCATCGTGTCAACGTGCAGTACGACGGTTTCATGCGCGCCGACCTCAGCTACGTCGGGAATTCGAACTTCCTGTACGACAGGGACAGCCCGTTCTATCGCCGGGGTGGTTTCGCCACCACCAACATCCGCATGGGCGTGGAAGGTCGTAACGGCTTCGATATCTCGCTGTACGCCACCAACCTGTTCGACAAGCATGGCGAGACCGACCTGCCGGTCGCTATTTCAGCCGATCTGCCGACGACCCGTCGCGTCGCCCTCAACCAGCCGCGTACGATCGGCGTCACCTTGCAGTACCAGTACTGAAGTCTTCTACAATCGAAGGGGCCATTTTGGAGGAATGACCCATGTTTTCCGGTTTGAGTGCATTTCCACTGACTCCCTTGAATGAGGCGGGCATCGACGAGGCCACCTTCGTCCGACTGATTGAGCGGCTCGCCGGCGCGGGGGTCGATTCCATCGGAGCCTTGGGTTCGACGGGTAGCTATGCCTATCTCACGCGACAGGAGCGCCTGCGTGTTGCGCAGCTTGCCGTGCAGCACGCGGGCGAGATTCCTGTGATGGTCGGCATAGGCGCCCTACGTACGCGCGATGTCCTGGAACTGGCACAGGTTGCGCAGAAGGTCGGTGTGCGCGGCGTACTGCTGGCCCCTATGTCCTATCAGAAGCTCACGGAAGATGAGGTCTTCGGGCTTTTTGAAGCCGTGACCAGCTCGCTGTCCGTGCCGTTATGCGTGTACGACAACCCGACTACGACGCACTTCGAATTCACCGATGAATTGCATGGCCGAATCGCGCAGCTTCCGAACGTTGCGTCGATCAAGATTCCGGGCGTACCGGCCGATCCCGCCGCGGCTCGCTCGCGCGTTGAGCGGTTGCGCGCTTTGATTCCCGCGCACGTAACGATCGGCGTCAGCGGCGATGCCTTCGCCGCCACCGGCCTGAACGCGGGATGCGAAGCCTGGTATTCGGTGATTGGTGGCCTTTTCCCGCAGCTCGCCCTGGCGATCACGCGGGCCGCCCAAGCGGGGAACGCGCAGGAGGCTGAGCGGCTGTCCGAACGGCTCGCGCCTCTGTGGAAGCTGTTCCTTCAATACGGTGGCCTACGCGTCGTCGCTAAGGCCGCTGAACTTCGCGGACTGGCCGCCAGGTGTCTGCCCTTGCCGGTCAAGCCGCTGCAACCGGACGCGACGCAGCGCCTGGGCGCCATTCTCGACGAACTCGAGCTGGCCTAACCTTCGCTATGGGATGACGGTGTCATGTCGGATTCGTATACGCACCGCCTGGCCGTCGCCACTTCCGTGGCCGAGCCTGGCATCCACCCCGACGATAAAAACCTCGTCGCGTCGCTGAGAGGCTTCGGCGTCGAGGTGACTGCTTGTATCTGGAATGACCCTGCCGTGGATTGGGCGACCTTCGACGCCGTGCTGATCCGTTCGATCTGGGACTACTTCAAGCATTACGCCCGCTTTAAACAATGGCTTGGCCAGCTACCCGTGCCAACGATCAACAACAAGGAGCTGCTGCTCTGGAATAGCGACAAGCGTTACCTTATCGAGTTGGCGACACACGGCGTTCCGATCATTCCCACGCAGATCGTGCCGGCATCGCAGTTGCCCGATACCCTGGCAGCCATGCCTTCTCGTGAGGTGGTGATCAAGCCGACGATAAGTGGTACGGCATGGCACACGGTGCGTGGCGTGGCCGGCGACACGGTGTTCGGTCAAGTCGTTGCGAAACTCCCGCCCGAGTTCGACTATTTGGTGCAGCCCTACGTGCCCGAAGTTGCCAGCGACGGAGAATGGTCGTTGCTATTCTTCGACGGGGAATACAGTCACGCAGTCATCAAGCGGCCCAAGGCCGGCGACTATCGTGTGCAAAGCGATTTCGGCGGCGTCGCCCAGGCGTCCGAACCCGGTGACGACCTGATTGCCAGTGCTAGCCGTGTCCTCGAGGCTGCGGCGGCGATGGGTCACGCCGACGTAGCCTATGCGCGCATCGACGGGGTTATCTCTCAGGGCCAATTCTTGCTGATGGAACTGGAAATGATTGAGCCCTTCCTGCATCTCGGACATCAGGTTGAAGCCTCGGAACGCTTTGCTGCCAATCTGGTTAGGCGATTGGCAGCTTCGACGGACTAAGGCGCCCTGCTCTTCCGCGCGACTTACCAGTCGGTCGGCCGATAATCCTTGAGGAACTGTCCCCACACGTGCTCACC
>NZ_JBFUIT010000372.1:0-3538 GCF_056401735.1 Luteibacter sp. P4_D7_3 | reverse complement strand
TGTAGGAGCCGATTCATCGGCGATCCCGCGGCAGCGGGCAAGGCTGCCGCGAGCACCCAATCGCCGATGAATCGGCTCCTACACAGAAGCGCGGCGGCCATGATTAGAGCGTTGCGTCGAAAAGTGCTTTTGCTTTGGCCAACGCCTCGGCGTGGGTCGCGGCCTGCGACACCTTCACATCGGCGCAAATCGGAACGCTCGCCTTCGCCGCCTCCGTGCAGGTGCTCAGGAAGTCGTAGTGCCCCACCCCGGGCAACCGCGTGATCGTCGCGCCGGGAATCGCCTTCACCGCGATGTTTGCGTTAGTGGCAGGTTCGGCCACCTTGTCATCCAGACCCACCACGATCGCCGTCGGTACACGTATCTGCGCAAAACTATCGGGTGCAATCGCCTGCACCAGCGCCGGCGCGAGGGTAAAGACGGCCTTCACTTCCGGGATCGAATGATCGTCCGCCGCGTGCACGATCTGCGCCTTGATCGCGGGATCGTCGTAAGCCTTATGGAAGAGCGCGGGTCCGCTGATTTCCGGTGCTTCCTTCTGCGGTTTGCAGACGCCGTCATCCGGATGGCTGTCGCAGAACRCCCTCAGGTGGGGAATATCCGTGCGCGCACCCGCCAGCAGGAACGCCGTGAATCCGCCTGCCGAAAAACCCGCCACACCCAGGCGCGCCGGATCGATATGGGCCGCGATGTCCTTATCCTTGCGGACCGCCGCGAACGCTGCCTTGAGGTCCTCGGCGCGCTCCCACCACATCGCCGCACCCGCCGCAGTCATCGGTCCCATGCCGTTGTTGCCCGGATGATTCACCCCGACCACGACATACCCGTCGCGCGCGAGCTCCGTACCGAACCAGCTCATCATGCGCGCCGTTCCGCCGAAGCCGTGCGATAGCAACACCACCGGGTGACGTCCGGGCGCGAACGGCGCTTCCTGCGCGGCGCGACCGGCGAGGAACAACGGATGACCGGGCGAGCCCATATCCAGCGGCTCTTCTTTCGCCCCGTCAACGGCGGGATACCAGACCGTGATAGCCAGCGCGTCGGAGTGCGACGCGTCGCGCATGGCAGCGGTCGGTGTGGTCGTGGAGCGATGCGTCTCGCCGACGGTCGTCGCCGACGCCACGCCGAAGACCGAGGTAAGCGCCAGCGCCAGGCAGGCGCGGGTGATGTCATGCATGGTGGATCCCCTCTCTTGGTGACGGATGGGAGGCCTCAGGACGCCAGCGGCACCCAGATTTCGACRCCACCCATGCCAGTCAGGGGGTCGAAGGCGGCATCGTAACGTTCGAAATCCGGCGCGTCGGCTGCCACAAGTCCCGAGGCGGGAAGCCAGGTCTCGAGGAAGGCGCGCCACGTCAGCGGTATCGAGCCGATGTGCCCGTTGTGCCTGACGACCGCGTAAGGACGCCGTGCAAGGCGAAGCCGCGTGAAGTCGGTGGGCACCCCCGAGAAATTCTGGACTTCGTAACCGCACAGATAATCGAAGTTGCCTTCGTCGTCCTGGTTGAAGCAAACCCCATAGGAATACGGTCGTTTCGAGCGCGTACGGGCGTCCTGCTCCAGGCGTTGCCACTGAGAAGGGATGCCAGCGGAGTTCGATGCGAGGTACCGCGCGCCCAGCCCGGCGATCAACAGCGGGCCGGCCTCTTCCACCCGAGGAACCTGCGCCTCCGGCACGGGCTCCTGCATCACCCGCATCGCCTCGACAACCGACAACCCTTCGAGCGAACCACGTTGGCGGACCTCTTCCGGCGTGGCCCCGAACTGTTCGCGGAACGCCCGGGTAAATGCCTCGTGCGAGCCGTAGCCCGCCGAAAGGGCCACGTCGAGGATGTCTGGGGCACCCGCCGCCAGCTCACGGGCGGCCTCGGAAAGGCGGCGCGCCCGCAGATAGCGCACGACGGGCCAACCGGTCGCCGCCTGGAACACACGGGTCAGATGGAAGGGCGAAACACCCGCGGCCGCGGCGACATCGCCCAGGGCCAGCCCGGCGCCGAAATGGCTTTCGATGTACCAGAGAGCTTTCTGCGCGGCCGCCATCGTGGCTGTCCTTGTCGAAGTAGGAGTTATCCTAGCGCCGTGTCAGATAACGCACTTGATCGCGATTGCGGGCCCTCTCCGGCGCGAATCGACCAGGCCGCCGTGCGACAATGGAGCCACTTTCGACCGAAGCAGTGCCATGAATTCGTCCGGTAAATATGACTTCAAGCAGTTCCAGGACGAACTTGCCGCGCTCGACCGCCAGAATGCCGGGAACAAGCCGCCGGTAGCCGCGACGCCCGTGCCAACGCCGGTCGAAACCCGGGTCGAGCCGCCCCTCCCCGCCAAACCTGTCGAAAAGCCCCGCCGTGGCCGTCCACCCAAGGTCGATCCGCTCGCCGAAGCCCGCGCCGCGTTCAACGCGTTGCGCGTGAGTTACGGCCTCAGCGTGGCCGACGTGGTGGCCTGGTTTCCGCCGGAAGAAGGCATCGCCTACCTGCAGTCGCTGATCGCGAGTGCGGAGCCCAAGCCGCGCAAACCCCGGACCAAACCCTCGCCGGACGCCGAATAAGCCGCCGCTCGATGACCGTCCACTCTCGCACCCCGAGCGTCCGTTCCATCCTGTTCACCCTCAACGGGTCGATCATCCCGGTCATCTGGCGGCGCGTGCTGTACACCGTACTGCTGTCGGTCGCCGTCGTCTGGGCGGATTTTCATCTGTTCACGCTGAAGGTCGGCCTGAACGCGGCGCCGCTCACCCTGATGGGCCTGACGCTGGCGATCTTCCTCGGCTTTCGCAACACGGTGGCCTACCAGCGCTGGTGGGACGCTCGCACGCTTTGGGGTGAGCTGATCGTCGCCAGCCGCAACGCGGCACGGCAGACGCTGGCCTTCCTGCCGGATGCAAGCCCGGCCACGCGGCGCGAACTCGTGCATTCACTGATCGCGTTTGCCTATGCGATGAGGCATCACCTGCGCGCCAAGGATCCCACGGCCGACCTGACGCCTTGGCTGCCGCCCAAAATGCTTGCCGCCGTCATGGCCTCGCCCAACCGGCCGAGCGCACTGCTCGCTCACATGGGCGTTGCCTTTGCGACCGCCGCACGGACCCAGGACACCAGCCCGATCCTGCTGGCGTCCATCGACAAGGAGCTGGGTGGGCTGTCGCACGTGCTGGGTGGCTGCGAGCGCATCCAGGGCACACCCCTGCCCTACGCCTACCTGCTGCTGCTGCACCGAACGGTGCACATCTATTGCTTCCTGCTGCCGTTCTGCCTGGTCGGGCTGGTTGGCTGGTTTACGCCACTGCTTGTGGGCGTGCTCGCCTATACGTTCTTCGGGTTGGACGCCCTGGGCGACCAGATCGAGGACCCGTTCGACATCCTGCCGAACGATCTGCCGTTGGATGCGTACTGCGTTACGGTGAAGAACGATCTGGTTGCGCTTGTTGGTGACGGCTCGGCTGACGCCGTCGCTTAGGGATCGCCGATGAATCGGCTCCTACAAATACAAAAAACCTGCGCAGTTCTTTTGTAGGAGCCGATTCATCGGCGGATCC
>NZ_JBFUIT010000371.1:0-3553 GCF_056401735.1 Luteibacter sp. P4_D7_3 | reverse complement strand
CACGACGCGCGCGTTCTCCAGCCGTCCCAGCATCGGGGCGAGCCACGCGACGCCGGCGGCGCGATCGACATCACTGCCACCGCCTGGGTGGTAGCTCATCAACAGGTGCGAATCGGTATGGGTCAGTACCTGGTCCACGCCGCGCTTGAGCAAGGCGGTGAGATCCACGCCCTGGGGCGGGGGCGGGATATTCATGCCAAGGTCCACGACCTGGGCGGTATCGAACCGTGGCGCGGAGACGAAGGTTCCCATGGCGCCGTTGGCGTGCAGCAATTTGCGTTGGCGGGCTTCCGCGTACGCCCGGGTCACCGTGGTCAGGTCCATGCCGAGTGCCGTGGCCAGCTGGCGTTGGGGCGGAAGGCGATCCCCCGGCCGCAGCCGTCCGTCGGTGATGGCCCTTTCCATGAAGCGAACCACCTGCAGGTAGCGCGGGCCCTCTTCGTCGAGCGCCGCCGCCCAGTCGAGCCCTTGTATGGAGGTTGTCCGCGTCACAATGCCACCGATGTATGGATATTGTAGATGCATAGTATGCGATGCATCCCTTTATGGATGCATACATGTTTGCGTCGCTGCTCCACCGAACCCACCGGCCCGCGCTGCGCCTTGCCGCCGTAGGCAGCGCGCTGCTCCTTCAGGGCTGCCGTCTCGCCCTGTTCAATCCCAAAGGCGACATCGGCAACCAGGAACGTCACCTCATCCTGCTTTCGACGGGCCTGATGTTGCTCGTGGTGATTCCGGTGATCGCGCTGACCCTGTACTTCTTCTGGCGATACCGCGCGACGAACACCGAGGCTACCTATGCGCCTGAGTGGTCGCACTCCACGACGATCGAGGTGGTCGTGTGGACCATTCCGTGCGTGATCGTCGCCGTGCTCGCCGTGCTGATCTGGCGGAGCACGCACGCCCTCGATCCGTACAAAGCGCTCGCTTCGGACCGCCCGCCCGTGAAGGTCGAGGTGGTCGCGCTCAACTGGAAGTGGCTTTTCATCTATCCCGACTACGGCATTGCGACGGTGAACGAACTGGTCATCCCGGCGCACACGCCGATCGAGTTCCACCTGACCGCCGACTCGTTGATGAACTCGTTTTTCATTCCACGCCTCGGTAGCCAGGTCTACGCGATGGCCGGCATGGAAACGCGGCTTCACCTGATCGCTGATGAGGTGGGTACGTATGCGGGCCGGTCGTCAGCGTTTAGCGGTGCCGGCTTCTCGGGCATGCGCTTCGACACGATCGCCGTGAACGATGCGGACTTCGCGGACTGGATCAAGCGCACGCGTACGTCGTCGCCAGCGCTGACTGCCGATGGCTACCGCGCACTCACCGCACCCAGCGAGCATGAGCCAGCGCGGAAGTTCGGCAAGGTCGAACCTGGCTTGTTCGAACACGTGGTCGACCAATACATGCCGAAGGCCGCCGGTGGCGAAATCTGCGGCCCGTCTGACACCGTGGCCCGCATTCCCTCCGTACTCGATCCGCAGCATGCGGAAACGCTTCCCTTAACGTCGCCGGCGAAGGACTGAACACGATGTTCGGCAAACTCGATCTATCCGCCATCCCGTTCCACGAGCCCATCATCATGGGTACCCTGGTTATCGTGATGCTCGGTGGCGCGGCCCTGCTCGCCGCCGTGACTTACTATCGCAAGTGGACCTATCTCTGGCGCGAGTGGCTGACGTCGGTCGACCACAAGCGCATCGGGGTGATGTACATCATCCTGGCGCTGGTCATGCTTCTTCGCGGCTTCGCCGACGCGCTGATGATGCGCGCGCAGCAAGCGATCGCTGCCAACGGCTCCGCAGGCTATTTGCCACCTCACCATTACGACCAGATCTTCACTGCCCACGGCGTGATCATGATCTTCTTCGTCGCCACGCCGCTCATCCTCGGTCTGATGAACGTGGTGGTGCCGCTGCAGATCGGCGCGCGCGATGTCGCGTTTCCGTTCGTCAACTCGCTTAGCTTCTGGCTGTCCGCGGTGGGCGCCGTGCTAGTGATGATGTCCATGTTCGTCGGCGATTTCGCCGCGACGGGCTGGGTAGCGTATCCACCCCTGTCCGAACTCGGGTACAGCCCTACGGTGGGTGTGGATTACTACATATGGTCGCTGCAGGTTTCAGGGCTAGGCACCTTGCTGACCGGCATCAACCTGGTCGTGACCATCCTGCGCATGCGCGCACCGGGCATGACCTTGATGCGCATGCCGGTATTCACGTGGACGGCGTTGATCACCAATATCCTCATCATTGGTGTGTTTCCCGTGTTGACCGCCACGCTCGCGCTGCTCAGCGCCGACCGCTACCTGGACATGCACTTCTTCACCAACGAGCTTGGTGGGAACGCGATGATGTACATCAACCTGATCTGGGTGTGGGGTCATCCCGAGGTCTATATCCTCATCCTGCCTTGCTTCGGTGCCTTCTCCGAAATCATCTCGACGTTTTCCGGCAAGCCGTTGTTCGGTTATAAATCGATGGTATACGCCACCTCGTCCATCGGCGTGCTGTCGTTCTTCGTCTGGCTGCACCACTTCTTCACCATGGGTTCGGGAGCGAACGTCAACGCCTTCTTCGGCATCATGACGTCGATCATCTCCATACCCACGGGCGTGAAGCTGTTCAACTGGTTGTTCACCATGTTCCGCGGACGCATCCGTTACCACTCCTCGGTCTGGTGGACGATCGGCTTCATGGTCACGTTCGCCATCGGTGGCATGACCGGTGTGCTCCTGGCCGTGCCCGGCGCGGACTTCGTACTGCACAACAGCCTGTTCCTCGTGGCGCATTTCCATAACGTGATCATCGGTGGCGTGCTGTTCGGCTGCCTGGCCGCGATCGGCTTCTGGTTCCCCAAGGTGTTCGGGTTCACGCTGAACGAGTTCTGGGGCAAGGTGTCGTTCTGGTGCTGGCTGGTCGGTTTCTATCTCGCCTTCATGCCGCTTTACGTGCTTGGCCTGGATGGCATGACGCGGCGCATGAACCACTATGACGATCCCACCTGGCAGCCATGGCTGGTCGTCGCGCTCATCGGCGCACTGGTGATTGCCTGTGGCATCGCCGCGCTCGGCATCCAGCTGGTCGTCAGCATCCGCAAACGGAACGCCAACCTCGACATGACGGGCGACCCCTGGGACGGCCGTAGCCTGGAATGGTCCACCGCCTCGCCGGCGCCGTTCTACAACTTCGCCCACGTGCCGGTGATCACCTCGCTGGAACCGCACTGGGATGCGAAGAAGGCGGGTACCGCGTACGTCGAGCCGGCGGCGTACGAAGACATCCACATGCCGCGGAACACGGGTGCGGGCTTCATCATCGCCGCCATCTCGCTCGCGTTGTGCTTCGCACTGGTCTGGCACATCTGGCCGCTGGCGATCGCTTCGCTGCTCGGCATGATCGCTGCCTTCATCGTGCGGACCTACGACCGCGACGTGGATTACTACGTGCCTGCCGCCGAGGTCGCTGCGATCGAACGGGCGCGCTACGCGCGTCTGCCGAAGACCCATCCTACCGCCGCCACACGCTACGACGAGGCCGCCTGAGCATGAGCACTACCC
>NZ_JBFUIT010000370.1:0-3563 GCF_056401735.1 Luteibacter sp. P4_D7_3 | reverse complement strand
ACGAAATCTTCGGCCTTGGCCGCGCGTTCTATAACCGCTACAACTCGGGCTCAGGCCCCAGCAACCACGACGTCTACGGCGGCGGTTTCGGCGTCGGCATGATCCTGCCTGTGGTCGAAAAGTTCCTGGACTTCCAGTTCTCCGGCATGCAGGGCCGTGGCATCGGTCGCTATGGCTCGGCACAGCTGCCGGACGTGACGTTCAAGCCGAACGGCTCGATCGCTCCGATCAAGGAAAACATGGTTCTGGCTGGCCTGACCTTGCACGCCAATCCGGACATGGACATCTATCTTCTCGGCGGCCGCGAGCACGAAGATGCGAAAGCGTTCTCGTACAACGGCGTGCCTCTCGGCTACGGCAACGCTGCGTACAGCAATGCGGGCTGCGACATTGAAGGCGGCGCTTGCGTAGGCAACACGAAGCAGATTTACCAGGGCACCCTGGGCTTCTGGTGGAAGTTCTACCAGGGCAAGTTCGGCAAGGCCCAGTTCGGCGCCCAGTACTCGCATACGGTGCGTGATTCGTTTGAAGGCGTGGGTGGCTCTGCGAAGGCTAAGGAAGATATGGTCTTCACCAGCTTCCGCTACTACCCGTTCTGATACCACCATCGGAAAGGAGTTCTACCCAGGGACGGAACGAGCGGCGGGCATTGCCCGCCGCTTTTCTTTGTCCGAAGAAGACAGGTCAATAAGGGAGCGGATCGGGTTCCTGCGCAGCGCTTTCCCAAATGCCTTCCAACAACACATGTCGTACGCGGCTGACGTACTCAGACTTCTCCACGAGAACACGAGGCCTCACATGATCGCGGAACGACACAACAACTCGGTCGTGGTCGCAGATTGACGCCACCACATTCGGCGTCGTCTGGTCGATGGCGGGGCCACTCAGATTGAGGTGACTGCTGCACATCGTCGGTGGCAGCCGAGGGAAGTGGCCGAAATAAACTTCAACACGTTCGCCCGCTGGCTTCGAAAGCCCCAACGGAACCGGCCAGACGTTACCGTGCACATCGAAGCTTTCGATATGACCGTCTGGATAATGGAAGTTGAACGGCATCTGGTTCATTCGCGCGTCCCATTTCTGATAGGTATCCGAACCCTGCACTGTCCTGGTCTCCAGGTTCGCAGCGCATCCGGCAGAGAGCCCGGCGACGAGGAAGATTTGCAGAGCTTGCCGAATGGGTCGGAACATCACGATAAGTCTCCAAGTGAAAAGCTGGCTGCTGTCTTCACGTTCAGATGGACCGGTCCTGTGGATCTTTCAGCTGCGCGGTTTGGGTCGTGGCTTCAGACCATCCGCCGCCGAGGGCTCGGATGAGATCGACACTCGCCTGCAGTTGCCTTGTCCGCACAAGCTCAGCCGTACGCTCGGCCTGCAGCGTGGCTGTTTGGGCAGTCACGACTTCGAGGTAGCTGACGACGCCTTCGTTGTAGCGATTGGTCGCTAGCGTCTGTGATTCCTTCGCTGCATCGGCTGCTGCGGTCTCCTGCTCGTTCTCCCGGCCGAGCTCCTGAAGCAAGGAAAGATTGTCTTCGACCTGTTGAAATGCGCGGAGCACAACACTTCGGTACTCAGCGGACGCCGATGCGAACTCAGCTTTCGCCTGCGCCTCGCGTCCTCGGCGCAAGCCCCCATCGAAAAGATTCATCGATGCCAACGGACCAAGGCTCCAGAACTGATTGCTGGCAGCGAGCAGATCACCGTGCCCTACGTCCTGCCATCCAAATGCGGCACTGAGGCCGATGTCTGGGTAAAAGGCTGCCCGGGCGACACCAATGCCGGCGTTGGCCGCAAAGGCGCGCCGTTCAGCAGCAGCGATGTCTGGCCTTCGCTGCAAGAGCGAGGACGGCACGTCTACCGGAATGGCGGGAAGCGCCACAGCGGCAGTCGGCGCGGCGGGTAACGAGAAGCTCGAAGCAGGCTCGCCGACCAGCGTTGCGATCGCGTGCTCGGTCAGCGCGCGTTGTACCCTGAGCTCCGTGTCTTGTGCTTGCGCGTCTGCGAACAGCGCGTTTGCGCGAGCGAGGTCCAAACCGGACGACACCCCGCCGTCCATCCGCTTACGCGTCATTTGCTGCCCGTCACTGAACGCCGCAAGTGAATCCTGGACGATACGTGACTCGGTGTCGAAACCCCGCAGCTTGATGTAGAGATCTGCTAGTCGCGCCTGCAGACTCAACCGAGCGGATGCAAGGTCGGCTTCCGCGGCCTGCGTCTGGGCTTTACCTTCCGCGACTTCGTTGCGGATGCGCCCCCAAAGATCCAACTCATAGCCCGTCGACAGACCGAACGTTCTGGTGTCGTATTCGTTGGGCTGATTGGTCCCCCGCAAAGGGCGATTGTCCGACTGGCGGTCATTCGTCGGGCTGGCACTGACACCGATGCGAGGAGCCTGTTCAGCGCCCAACTGCTCGAGGAAGGCGCGTGAGGTGTCGAGTCGTGCAAGAGCCACGGCAAGGTCGGGGTTGTTTGTATCCAGCTTTGTCTCAAGTTCGTCTAGTGTCGGATCGCCGTAGACCTTCCACCAAGGACCACGAGCGACCGCATCGCCGGGGGCTGCGACGGCCCAGCCTCTGGGAGCAGCCGCACCCTTGAACGCATCGGGTAGTGGGCCGATCGACGGCTTTACGTACTCGGGCGCGAGGGAGCAGCCACCGAGTGCCAGTAGCAAGCCCGTGCAGAGACTGCGAGATGTCAGCTCACGCATTCTTGGCATGATTGTGCTCGTCGGTCGAAGGAGGAGCGATCTGAACGGTGTCACCCTGGGCCAGAGAGTCCGTCGGGTGATCGATGATTCGATCGTCAGGGTGTAATCCCTGGTCGATCTCCAGCTTGTCGCCGAGGTCCATCGCAATGTGCACGTCACGCAGAAGGACGGTGTTGTCCTTCCCCATGACGGCGATCTGCGGACCCGCCGCGCGGAACAGAAGCGTGGTCGCCGGCACGGTCACGGTGTTGCCCGTGGCATGGGTTGTCAGCTGGACCTCCGCAAAGTCGCCGGGCAGGAGGTCCTGCCGCGGGTTCTCGACCTTGAACTGTGCCARCAGGGTGCCTGACGCCCGATTGATAGCATGGGAGGTGCCAATGAGCGTACCGTCGACGGTCTCCCCGCCATGGCCCAAGACGAGGAGCTTCACTTTCATACCCGGCACCACGGCCGACGCGTAGCCCTGAGGGACCTGCGTGTAAAGACGCATCTGGGTTGTGTCGGCAATGGAGAACAACGGATCACCGCCACCACTGTTAGCGGAAATCAGGTCGCCGATATCCGTGTTGCGTGCGGTGACGGTCCCGTCGAACGGCGCCACAATACGCTTGAAAGACTCCAGGGCTGCGAGGCGATCCACATCCGCCTTAGCTCCCAAGACACCCGCTCGTGCGGTCTCGGCTTCGCTCGCCTTCTCATCCGCCTCCTGCTTAGAGACCGACCGCGACTCCAAAAGATCATGCCAGCGCTTCGCCGTCGTATCCGCCAGACGGACGCTCGCCTGCGCCCGCACAAGCTGGGCCTTAGCCTGTTCAAATTGTTGATCGAGTTCCGGAGTGTCGATAAGAGCCAGGAC
>NZ_JBFUIT010000369.1:0-3564 GCF_056401735.1 Luteibacter sp. P4_D7_3 | reverse complement strand
CTGCCGAATTTTACAAGCGGGGCTGGAACGTCGTCGGCACCGCCCGTCACCTCAACGATCACACCGAACTGCACGATCTGGCAGTGCAGAGCGGGGGCCGTGTTGAGGTAGAAGCCGTCGACATCTGCGACCCAGACCAGATCACCGCTCTCCGTGCGCGCCTCGCGGAGCGGGTGTTCGACATCGTGTTTGTCAACGCAGGCACCGCTAACGCGGACCCGACGGAGACCATCGCCGAGGTATCCACCGAGGAGTTCGTTACCGTCATGGTGACGAATGCGCTTGGTCCCATGCGCACCATCGAAGCGCTACAGGATCTCGTGCCCGCCGACGGCCTTATCGGCATCATGTCGTCGGGGCAGGGCAGCATCACCAACAATACCAAAGGCGGCTTCGAGGTCTACCGCGGCAGCAAGGCCGCGCTCAACCAGAACATGCGCAGCTATGCGGCCCGCCACGCGGGTGACCGACGCGCACTCTTGCTAATGGCCCCTGGCTGGATCCGTACGGCGCTTGGCGGTCCCGATGCGACGTTCAGTCTCGAGGAAACCATTCCGGACATCGTGAACACCGTCCTGGCCAAACGCGGAACGTCCGGCCTGGCGTATCTGGACCGCATGGGCCACACGGTGCCTTGGTGAAGGGGCGAGACAAAATGAAGCTGATCGGTATCGAAGAACACTTCCTCACGGCGGACATTCGCGACGCCTGGACGGCTGCTGGGCTGGAAGCGACTGACCCGAGCGTGGCGTTTCACGCAGGGGCCATTGAGGGGCGCCTGCTCGATCTCGCACAGGGCCGCCTCGCACTGATGGATGAAACCGGTCTGGATATACRGGTGTTGTCGCTCACTACACCCGGGCTGCACGACCTGGGATCGGAGAGCATCGACCTGGCGCGACGGACCAACGATGCCCTGGCCGAGGTGGTAGCACGCCACCCGACACGCTTTGAGGCCATGGCCACCTTGCCGGTCTCGATGCCGGACGAAGCAGCCCTCGAACTCGAGCGATGCGTCCGGACGCTGGGCTTCAAAGGAACGGTGCTGTGCGGAAAGGTCGGCCAACTCCACCTCGACGACACGAGCCTCTTCCCCATCTTTCACCATGCTCAAACCCTTGGCGCTCCGATCCTTATCCATCCGCGCATGCCAGATGCTGCCGTGCGGGATGCCTACTATTCAGGCTTCGCACCCGCCGTCGACGCGGCCTTCGCCACCTATGGTCTCGGCTGGCATTACGATGCGGGGACCCAGTTCATTCGGCTCGTGCTTGCTGGGACGTTCGACCGGCTGCCGAAGTTGCAGGTGATCCTTGGGCACTGGGGGGAAGTGGTGTTGTTCTACGCCGAGCGTTTGGCCGCGATGGACAGGGTGTCCGGGCTGATACAGCCGATCGCACACTACTTGCGGAACAATCTCTATGTAACGTCCAGTGGGATGTTTCTTCCGCACTATCTGATGCGCGCTGCTGAAATCGTCGGCTTTGACCGTTTACTGTTCTCAACAGACTACCCGTATCAGTATCGTGCGGGGAATGATGCGAGGAAGTTTCTCGACAGCTGTAGGCTTGGCGATGCTGATAAGAGGGCCTTCGGCTTTGCTAACTGGACGCGGCTCACGGCAGACCTTACGCGCCGCTTCACCGGCGCAAGCATGGGCTTGAGGCTCTGAACTCGCTTGCAAATTCCCCATGTCCGTCATACAGTGAACCACATGGTTCACTATCAAGCCCGTCTCGATGCAACGTTCGCCGCACTCTCCGATGTCACCCGACGCGGCGTGCTGGAGCAGCTCGGGAGTTCGGACGCCTCGATCACGGACCTTGCCCAACGGTTCCACATGACCCTCACGGGCATGAAGAAGCACGTCGGCGTCCTGGAGCAGGCGGGGCTCGTGACCACGGAGAAGGTCGGGCGCGTACGTACCTGCAAGCTCGGGCGAGGCCTGCTTGAAGAAGAGGCCGCCTGGATCGAGCAGCACCGCCAACTCTGGAGCGCGCGCTTCGACGAGTTGGACAAGCTTGTCGAGCACTTGAAACGCAAGGAGAAAGCAGATGACCAACGCAACAGAAAGTAATCGCACTGTCGTGGAACGCAAGGCCGACCGCGAACTCGTCGTGACGCGAACATTCGACGCCCCAGTGCACATCGTCTTCGAAGCATGGAGCACGCCCGAACTGTTCAAGCAGTGGTGGGTTCCGAAGTCCGCGGGGATGTCGCTGATCTCGTGTGACATGGATATTCGCACCGGAGGCACGTATCGCCTCGTATTCCGCCATCCGGCCTTCGATCAACCGATGGCGTTCTTTGGCACCTACAAAGAAGTAGCGCCGAACGCGCGCATGGTATGGACGAACGAAGAAAGCGAGCAGGGCGCCGTGACCACGGTGACGTTCGAAGAACGTGCCGGCAAGACGCTGGTCACCCTGCACGAACTTTATCCGACAAAAGAAGCACGCGACGAAGCTATCGTCGGTTCGGCGGAAGGGCTGCCGGAACAGTTCGCGCAGCTGGACGAATTGCTTGCGGGCTGATCCTGACGACACCGCGGCCGCCTGACTCCGCTGCATCGATCGGCTGGCTTACACCACCTCCAGGTAATCAGCCCGGAACACAGGCGAAGGCACGCACCGGAAACGTGCCCATGCCTTTGATCTTGGGAGGGGCCGCGGTGAAGGTGAAGCCTTCGACGGGTACGCGGTCCAGCGCTGTCAGGTGCTCGACGATCGGAATGCCCGCAGCCAGCAGAACCGAGTGAACGGGACGGCACCCGTCAGAGGTGTCGTCGATGTTCAGCGAATCGATACCGACGACGCGCGCTCCCTGGTCGCGTAGGTAGACCGCCGCCTGTTCGGTGAGAAACGGATGGCCTTCGAAATACTGGTCGGTGCGCCAGTGGCGGTCCCACCCGGTGYTGACCAAGACGGCTCGATCGCGGCAGTCGACCGGCGCAAAATGCATCCACTCGATCGCGCGCCCTGAAGCGCCGGAAATCCGAACGACCACTGCGGGTACGTCCGTCACCGTCGCCAGGCTCAAAGCACTGAGATCGAAGCCATCCGCATAACGGTGGAAGGGCACATCCATGTAGGTGCCAGTATTGCCGACCATCTGGATCCGCCCGATCTGGAACTCGGTGCCCTCGGCATAAACGCCACGCGAGCGCTCGCGGGAAAGGTGGTCGCAGATGAGCGGTGCTGGCAGTCCCTTATAGGTCACCATACCGTCTTCGATGGTATGACTGAGATCGACATAGCCGGCAGCGAGGACAGGATGGCCAGGTTCCTCGTCCCGCCTGTTAGCTCGCTTGTGCTGCTCCTGGATCACTTGCTTATTGAGGATCCGCACGTCCGCAACCATGAGCAACTTCATGTCGCGGATGACGTAGGCCGCTAGCGCATCGTCTGCCATGTCCTCTCCCTCGATATCCAGACGGAAACCCTGGCCCTGGAGACCGCCCCCGTTCGAGAAAGTAATCTCAAAATCAAAGCGCACGCGCCGGTCGGTCATGGCCTAGCTCGTTATCGTTCGGATGCCGTCGATTCAATCAGAGCGGGCGTGCGG
>NZ_JBFUIT010000368.1:0-3580 GCF_056401735.1 Luteibacter sp. P4_D7_3 | reverse complement strand
GCCTATGGACCCTGACGAACGCATGGAGTTGGAATGACCATGCTCGATGGTGGCATTGGACAGCCCAGCTTTTCGTGGACACTCAGGAGCTGTTTTGCGCCAGAGGGGGTGGTAGGCCGGATGTCGTCCCGCAGCTACAATGCGCCTGCCCCAAGGGGCCCAACCGGTCAGCCGGCCGGGTATCGATCTGGAACAGGGAATTTCATGAAGAACGTTCTGCTACTCACCGCCGCTGCCGTCGCGGCACTCTCCACGTCGAGCGCTGTCTTCGCGGACAGTCAGGGCGCTTTCGTCCAGGCGAACGTTGGACACGCCAATTCAAACGTCAAGAGCAGTTCCGCGTACGGCGTGCTAGGCGGTTACCGGTGGACGGTCGACGCGCCTTTCTATCTGGGAATGGAGGGCGGTTACATGAACCTCAACCACTCTCATTTCACATACAACAACACCCTGGTGACTACCGACATCGTCGGGCCGCACACGTTGACGAGTCAGAGCCGGGTCAGTTCGAAGAACGAAGCCCTGCTCTTGGGCGTCAACGGGAAGTGGGAACTTCCCGGGCGGTACTTCATCACCGCTCATGCGGGTGTCGCCCGCTATAGGAACGTCGTTCGCGTGCATTCGACGGGCACGCTCGATGGTTTGCCCACGGATGGCTTCCATGACCGGTACCGCTACTACGACACCAACTATTACGCAGGCATTGGCTTCGGCTACGACTTCAATCCGCAAGTCAGCCTCAGCTTCAACTACGACCACTACGCTCCCCGGTACGAAGCGTTCGGCGTCAAGGAAGACGTCAATTTCGACGCTTACGGCATGGCTGCGGAATTTCGATTCTGAGTGAACCGCGCTTGTCGACAGGTGCCTGATTCGTGGATGACATCGCAATCAAAGCCATCGTGAGTCCGTTGTTGTTTTTCTTCTTCGTCACGCTGGCGCTTTGGACTCGTCAGCGCATGACTTACGGAAGGTGATGTGACCTACGGCCATTGACGGATCCTCCGAGCGCTAGCCAGAATGCCCGCGCCATCAGGGGAGATGATGTTCATGGATGTAGAGCAGGGGTTCTGGGAGAGGCCAGCAGGGAACACGCTTCGCTGGGCGTTGTTCGTACCGGCGGCGATCGCCGGGAAGGTCCTGGCGTCCGTCCTCGTAGGCCTGCTTTTCCGCGTCAGCGTATGGACGCATTGGAATCTCTACACCATGCCGTGGGCCCTGGTCGCAGGAGCGGCGTTGTCCGGCGCGGCGGTCATTGCATGCGGCGTGCTGGTGGCCCCGCCCCAGCGACGGCGCACCGTCACTATCGTGCTGACCGCCGTGTACTGCCTGCTATGCATGATGGCTGCGTTTGCTGCCTTCCTGCTGCATCAATGGATACAGATGTACGGCGGGTGCGCGTCCGTCCTTGCCGCCATCGTTGTCGCCAAGATCCTGTACGACCGCGCCCCTGCGCTCTCGGCCGAACGCATCGACAAGGAAACACGGCGATGACCATGGAAGACTGGCTCAAACGCGGCATGGACATCGCGTGGCTGATACTCCTGTTGTGGTGGCTGGTCAGCGCGTGGGGAAATAAATCCGTCGCGCGCGGCGAACCGTGGCTGACGCGGTTATTGCTTTACTGGTTGCCACTCGTCGTGGCGTTCGGCTTGCTTGGGCCCGGGGACTGGTTTGGCCACACCTGGCTTCGCGAGGGGATCGTGCCGCATACGGTGCCGGTCTTCGCAGTCGCGCTRCTGTTCGTGGTGACGGGAGTCGCCCTGGCGTGCTGGTCCAGGTATCTGCTCGGACGCAACTGGAGCAGCGTTGTCCAGATCAAAGAAGATCATGTGCTGATCGAGGCCGGCCCCTATCGTTACATTCGGCATCCCATCTATACCGGCATCCTGCTTGCCTTCATCGGCACTGCGCTGAAAGAGGGTGACGTGCGAGTCATCTTCGGCGTGTTGATCGTCTTCCTCTCGTTCTGGCGCAAGCTGAGAATGGAAGAGCGGATGCTGGGCGAGACGTTCGGCGAGGCCTACGCTGCCTACCGGGCGCGGACGAAAGCCTTGATTCCCGGCGTCCTCTAGTCGACACGAACCGTCAGAACCACCGTGATTCGCGATCGATGATCAATCGGTAATAGCTGACATTGGCGCGTGAGCAGTAGACGGCCGAGATACCTGCACCTAGTGCGCGGAAGTGACGACCCAGTCCGATCATTTCGAGGACGAACAGGCAGACCAGGCTCAGCATGAAATAGCCGAGTGCCTGGCGGTACATCCCTTTGACGATGAAGTAGATCGGGCCGAAAAGAAACGCGAGCAGGTTGAGCGTGACCGCGAACCGTTCGCCGAAGGGGAGAGCCCTGATGTTGGGCAGGTCCGGGCCGCCTGCGTCCCTGATCGTGCGAAAACGGCGCTTCCAGGTCTCGGACACGTCGGCCCGTTCGATGGGATCGGGTGCGACGAAGGGTTTCCTGGGCTCCGCCGACTCGACGGGCATGGGAGCCACCTGGGAGCCATAGGAATTGTAGGGATCGTTCATCGGGTCCGTCCGGTGGGAACTAAGGTGGGCAGATTCTCAAATAGGAAAGGGTCAGATCGCAAGTAGTTGCCGAATTCGCAGATTATTGATGTCAGGAGTGCTCGACGGGTAAGGGTCGACGCGTCCGCAGGTTGTCGGTTCATTGCCCTGAGAAAGCCAGCCGCCACGGCCACAGTGATGGCTCTTGGATTCGCTATTCGCACAGGGGACGACATGAGCAAGGCAGCATGGATCGGCTTGGCCATCGCACTACTGATATCGGCGACGGCGGGGGCGAAGACCACGGGTACCGGGGACCTTCTCAACCAGCAAAACAAACCGTGGCAACCTCCGGCGCCTGCTATCCAGACCCCGCTCTGGCCAGAGGGCCTCAAGATCGCACCGCCCGCCACGCCCGGTGACGAAGCCTTCGGTACGTCGAAAGGGCAAATCGCGGGCCTGCCGATCACGATGGTCGAGCATGTTTCCGTGCCGACGATGACGATCTATCGCCCGACAGCAAAGAACACGGGTGCCGCCGTACTCGTGTTTCCCGGCGGCGGTTATCGCGTCCTGGCGATCGATCTGGAAGGCACGGAAGTGTGCGACTGGCTTACGGCCAAGGGCATCACGTGCGTTGTCCTGAAATACCGCGTGCCCGGCTCCGGCCCGTACTGGAATGATGAATGCAACTGCCGCCGCGCCCCCTCCGTACCCATGGCCTTGCAGGATGCACAACGCGCGATGGGCCTGCTGCGCGAGCAGGCGGCAACCATGGGTATCGATCCGCACAAGATCGGCGTACTTGGCTCTTCCGCGGGTGGCCGCATGGTCGCTGATATCAGCAATCATTCCCGGCGCAGCTATCGACCCATCGATGCCGCCGATCGACAGAGCAGCCGACCGGATTTCGCCATCGCACTTTATCCGGGGCATCTTTGGACATCTCCGGGCCTGACCTTGATGCCGGACGTGAAAATTGCCGCTGACGCGCCACCGACGTTCATTGTCCAGGCAGAAGACGATGCCACGGACGACATCCGGGAATCGCTGACTTACTACCTGGCAC
>NZ_JBFUIT010000367.1:0-3581 GCF_056401735.1 Luteibacter sp. P4_D7_3 | reverse complement strand
GCCCAAAGGGCCAACCCGATCGCGGCATCCCACGAAGCACGAGCGTGAGGCGGCGAACGCCGCTCAACACACGAGTCGCGTCAGCGGCTGTCCTTTTAGTTCAGCAACAACGCCCACCAGTCCCGCGATACCTCGCCTCCTGCCGCTCGCGGAAGAACTCCCCATAGCTGGGAATCTTCCGCTCGGGATGATGCTCACGCAGGTGTTTCACGTAGACATCGTAATCCGGGACGCCGCAGCAGAGGCGGGCGGTTTGTACCGCCCACTTCCACAGCGAGCGGGCGCCTGCCCGTGCATTCGTCGCGCTCATGGCGATCTCCTCACGGCGTGACACTCGACAGCGCGACGTACGGCTCTTCGTGCGCGGTCGGATGGTTGGCGCGCCACGCTCGGACAATCGCGCGGAGCGAAAAGAACAGCATGGTCAGCACCAGCAGCATGAACAGGCCAGTGAGGGCCATGTCGACGCGATTGTTGGTGACGATGCGCTGCATTTCTTCGGCCGTCTTGGCGGGTGCGAGCATCTTCCCCGAGGCCATGGCGTCGGCGTATTTCTGCGCGGCGGCGGTGAAGCTGATCTTGTCGTCGAACAGCTTCTGCCAGGCGGCGGTGAGCGTGCAGATGACCAGCCACGCGGCGGGCACGCCGGGCACGAGCACGTAGCGCTCGCGTTTGAGTTTCACCGTGACCAGGGTGGCGAGCATCAGCGCGATGGCGGCGAGCATCTGGTTGGCGATGCCGAATAGTGGCCACAAGGTGTTGATGCCACCCAGTGGATCGACCGCGCCCTGGTAGAGGAAGTAACCCCATAGCCCGACGCAGATCACCGTGGCGATGATGTTGCTCACCCACGACTCGGTCTTCTTCAGCGGGGCATACGCCATGCCCGCCAGTTCCTGGATCATGAAACGGCCGACGCGGGTCCCGGCGTCCACCGTGGTCAGGATGAAGAGTGCTTCGAAGAGAATCGCGTAGTGGTACCACATGGCCATCATGCCTTCGCCCGGAAGGATGCCGTGTAGGAGCTGCGCCATGCCGACCGCCAGGGTCGGGGCGCCGCCGGCGCGTCCGAGGATGGTGCCTTCACCGATGTTCTTCGCGGTCTCGGTGAGCTCTTGCGGCGTGACCATGAAGCCCCATGTGCTGATCGTCTGTGCGGCCTGTTCCACGGTCGTCCCGACGAGTGCGCCGGGCGAGTTCATCGCGAAGTAGACGCCTGGATGCAGGGAGGATGCGGCGATCAACGCCATGATGGCAACGAAGGCTTCCATCAGCATGCCGCCGTAGCCGACCATGCGCGCCTCGCCTTCGTTGGCGAGCAGCTTGGGCGTCGTGCCGGAGGCGATGATCGAGTGCCAGCCGGAGACGGCGCCACAGGCGATGGTGATGAACAGGAAGGGGAACAGGTTGCCGGAGAAAACCGGGCCCGTGCCGTCGATGAACTTGGTCACTGCGGGCATCTGCAGGGTCGGCGCAGCCAGGAAGATGGCCAGGGCAAGCAGGGCGATCGTGCCGATCTTCAGGAAGGTGGACAGGTAATCGCGTGGGGCGAGCAACAGCCACACGGGGAGCACCGAAGCGAAGAAGCCGTAGCCGATCAGCAGCCATGCCAGCGATTTCGCATCGAAATCGAACAGGGCGGCCATGGTCGGCGTGTCGTTGACGGTCTTGCCGTACCAGATCGACGCGAGCAACAGGATCAGGCCGATGATCGAGATCTCGAGGATTCGGCCGGGCCGGATATAGCGCAGGTACACCCCCATCAGGAGCGCGATGGGAATGGTGGCGGCGACCGTGAACGTGCCCCAGGGGCTATGCGTCAGTGCCTTGACCACGACCAGCGCCAGTACCGCCAGCACGATCATCATCAGCACCAGCACGCCGACCATGGCGATCACGCCGGGTACCTCGCCGAGCTCTTCGCGCAGCATGTGTCCGAGCGAGCGGCCATCCCGGCGGAGCGACAGGCCAAGGATCATGAAGTCCTGGACCGCGCCGGCAAAGACGACGCCGACCAGGATCCAGAGCGTCCCGGGCAGGTAACCCATCTGTGCGGCGAGAACGGGGCCGACCAGGGGGCCGGCGCCGGCGATGGCCGCGAAGTGATGACCGAAGACCACCCAACGATCGGTCGGGACGTAATCCAGGCCGTCGTTGCGCAGGACGGCCGGCGTGGCGCGCGAGGGGTCGAGCTGCAGCACGCCGGTGGCGATCATCCGGCTATAGAAGCGATAGCCGATGAGGAACACCGCGATGGACGCGGTCACCAGCCAGATGGCGTTGATGGGTTCGTCTCGTCGCAGGGCGACGACACCGAGGCACCAGGCGCCGACGATGGCGATGGCGGCCCACAGGATCTTCCCTGCGGGGCTGGGTTTCGGGATGGCGCTATGCATGGTTGTTGGCTCCCCTCGCGGATGGCACAAGGGTCGTCTCCCCAGTCACGGGGGTCAATGCGTGGCAGGGGTATGCCGTATTAGCCATTGGTCGAATGGCTGGCGGGCGTCGTATGCTCAAGCCATCCCCACTCCCCTGGCGGTAACGATGATTCGCGAGATTCTGAAAATGGGTGACGAGCGCCTGCTGCGCGTCGCCCCCGCCGTCCCCGACGCCATGGTGGGCAGTGCCGAGCTGGATGCCCTGATCGTCGATATGTTCGACACGATGCACCACGCCGGTGGCGTGGGCCTGGCGGCGCCCCAGATCGGCGTGGACCTGCAGTTGGTGATCTTCGGGTTCGATAGCAGCGAGCGTTACCCGGATGCACCGCCGGTGCCGGAAACCATCCTCCTCAATCCGGTCATCACTCCGTTGTCGCAAGACATGGAAGAGGGGTGGGAAGGCTGCCTCTCCGTACCCGGACTACGCGGTGCGGTGAATCGCTACTCGTTGATCCGCTATCAGGGTATCGGACCGCAAGGGGAGGTTATCGACCGTCGGGCCGAAGGCTTCCACGCCCGCGTGGTCCAGCACGAGTGCGACCATCTCATCGGCCGCCTCTACCCCTCGCGCATCACTGATTTCGGCAAGTTCGGATACACCGAGGTGCTCTTTCCGGGCATGGATATCGGTGACGATTAAGGCTTTTCGTAGAAAGGGCCGGGTTGCGGGGAAAGCGCCGACGCTATTCGGCCTCGGCCAGGGCCTCGACGATCACCAGGAGCGCCTTCCGGCGTTCCTTGGGTAGACGGCTCACGAGCCCGACCAGGCGCAGCTGCTCCCGTGAGTCGGCGCGGTAGAGGGCGGGGCTTTCGCGCACGCCGGTGGCCCCGTTGGGGGCGCCGCGACCCGTGGCCAACCACTCGAAATTCACCCCGAAGCGTGTCGCCATGTCGATCTGGCGCTCCAGCTCGGGCAGGCCGAGATCACTCAGCCATTTTCGGGCGGTTTCCCGGCTGACATCGAAGAGGTCAGCCAGCTGGGTGATGCGGCCGCGGCCTTTCTTCACGCCAGCCATGTCCAGCGCGACATGCAGACGTTGGGAAAAACCTCGGTTGATAGGTGGCATGACAACTCCGGTTGAACGCTTTGGCGCTTCAAGACCCGGTATTGTTGGATAGCCCGGAGCGGCAGCGTAAGCC
>NZ_JBFUIT010000366.1:0-3605 GCF_056401735.1 Luteibacter sp. P4_D7_3 | reverse complement strand
GTACCTCGACGCGCTCCCGACCGAAGACACGAAGCTCCACAAGCGTCGGCTTGCCCTCGGTAAGCGTGCCGGTCTTGTCGAAGACCAGCGTATCGACCTCGCGAAGCGTCTCGATCGCAGAGGCATCGCGGAACAACACGCCCGCCTGCGCACCGCGACCACTGGCAACCATGATCGACATCGGCGTCGCCAGGCCCAGCGCGCAGGGGCAAGCAATAATGAGTACCGAAACGGCGGCGACCAGTGCATGCGCAAACGCAGGCGTCGGCCCCATCGTCCACCACACGGCGAAGGCGAGCAGCGCCACAACGACGACGGCCGGCACGAACCACGCCGCGACACGATCGGCCACGCGCTGCAGTGGCGCGCGGGAACGCTGCGCCTCGGCCACCAGCGCGACGATGCGCGAGAGCACGGTGTCCTGGCCAACGTGATCGACACGCACTACCAGGGCGCCATGCTGGTTCTGCGTACCGCCGGTGACCTTGTCGTGCATCTTCTTCGCCACCGGCACAGGTTCGCCAGTCAGCATCGATTCGTCGATATAACTTTCGCCATCCATCACGGTGCCGTCAGCTGGCACTTTCTCGCCCGGACGTACACGCACGTGATCGCCAACACGAAGCGATTCCAGCGAGGCGTCCTCCTCGGTGCCGTCCTTGCCGATACGCCGTGCCGTCTTCGGCACCAGACCCAGCAGGCCTCTCAAGGCCTCGCCTGTCTGGCGACGTGCGCGCAGTTCGAGGAAATCGCCAAGCGTCACCAGCGTGACGATCACCGCCGCCGATTCGAAATAGACGGCTATCTGACCATGCATGTCACGCATCGCAGGCGGAAACAGCGACGGCAACGCAAAGGCGATGGCGCTGTACAACCACGCCACGCCGGTACCCAACGCAATCAACGTGTACATGTTGGGCGACCACGGCAGTAGCGAGCGCCAGCCGCGCGCAAAGAACGGCGCACCGCCCCACAGCACCACGACCGTCGCCAAAACCGCCTCCACCCACGCAAGACCCGCTGCCCACGGCTCGTGCCACATGCGCCCGGTAACGTGCGGCACCATGGCGATCAGGAACACAGGCATCGTCAACGCAACAAGAGCGCCCAGACGGCGGCCCAGCGAGCGAACCTCGCCATCATCGTCCTCGAGCGAAGGCATGGCAGGCTCGAGGGCCATGCCGCACTTCGGACAGGAACCGGGGCCTTCCTGGCGGACTTCCGGGTGCATCGGGCAGGTGTAGATCGTCCCTGCTGGCATGGGCGCAAGATCGATCACGGTCGCGGCCTCGGCAGCCGCGTCGTGTGAGCAACAGGCGTGAGTCATGCCTTGGGCTCCGCCAGCGCCTTCAGGATCGGGCAGTCTTCCGGCGCGCCGTGACCTGGGCAGGCATCGACCAGGTCCGAGAGGCCGTCGCGGACGCGCTGCAGTTCCGCAATTCGCTCATCGATGGCGAGCAACCTGGCGGCGGCCCGCTCACGCACGCCCTCTACCCCGCCATGCCGGTCTGCAGAGAGGGCCAACAGTTCCCGAATCTCATCGAGCGTGAAACCCAGATCCTTGGCCCGCCGGATGAAGCGCAACCGCGACACCGTGGCCTGGTCGTACTCGCGGTAACCCGAGGGCCGGCGCCGCGGGGCGGGCAACAGCCCTTCCCGCTCGTAGAACCGGATCGTATCGATGGCGACGCCGGCGGACTGCGCGATGCGGCCGATGGTGAGGGAGGCTTGAGTGTTCATGGGGCCAAGTCTAGACCCTTGATCTAAGTCCAGAGTCAAGCCGCCCTCTTAATGCGTGAAGTCACCTTTTTTGGACCAGCAGTGAATGAGCCGAATACGTGTAGGGCCTTTCCGATAATCGTGTAGGGGCACAGCGCTCGGTTGCTATCCCTACGCCTGGCAACGCGCATGCGCGCTAGCGTCAATGCGCCTGATCCGAGGCATTCAAAAAAAGGAAGACAATGAATCGCACCCGCTACATGCTTGTCGCATTGCTCCTGGTCTGCTTCGGCGCCCTGCCCGGGGTCTCGATGGCATTGCCCCAGTTCGCTCGCGCCGTCATTTACTTCGATGCGAACGACAACATCATCGGAAACTCCAATCTCTACTGCAACAACGTCCGCGAGCACGCGGGCACGGTGGATTACGGCAACGCTAACCGCGTCGAATTCGAGTTCGGCTGCGGCGATCCGATCGTCTCCTGTGACTCGCTGGGCGTGTGTTCGACGGTCGGACACAATACCGTGGTCACGCCCGTCTACTTCCGTTCCGCGACGGGCCGCACCATCGACAACTACTGCCTCGATCCGACATACCTCGGGGGCCCGTTCTTCAACAAGAAGGGCTGCGAGCTTCCAGCGCCTTCGGAGCTTTCCGGTTTGGGCAACTATACAAGTGGCCTCGGCTACTAGTCGCGGTCGCGAATGCAAGCAAAAAAACGCCGGCTRCAAGCCGGCGTTTTTTTGTCTTCCAAAGAATCAAGCAACCATCTCTGGGCCAGAGTTAACACTGCCCGAGATAGGGCTTCACGAATCGATAGACGAAGCGATCGGTCTCGCCTTTGATCGAGGGGTCGAAAACCTTGATCGCGTGCGGATCGTCCTCGTTCGCGAGCATGGTGCTTTCCTCCTCCAGCACGAAGCCGGCTGCCTCGACCTCCTCGCGCACGGATGCCGCGTCGATTCGATGCAGCGACTGGGTGTCGCTCGTGCCAGCCCCTGAGGCGGCGGCGTGATCGACGATGACGTAGAACCCGCCGGGCTTGAGCCGCTCGTAAACGGTTCGGTTGAACTCGGCCGCCGTCGCGCCCCTCTTCTGCATCAGCGCGGTGTGAAGGTCGTGGTAGAAAAGGTGCAACCACAGGACATCCGCTGCTTGCGTGGCTTCCGGCATCGCGACGAGATCCGCTGAGACGGCTTCGACGTTCGCCCGGCCCGGCTCCTTCGCGAGCGTCCGCATGCGGTCGACCTGATCGTTCTTTAAGTCCACGATTTCGGTCGGCACGAAGCTGTAGACACGTCCTTCGGGCCCCACGACTTCGGAGAAGATTCGGGTCCAGTCGCCGTCGCCGGGGTAAACGTCGATGACGGTGGAGCCCACCTCTACGCGTGCGAACCGGATCAGCTCGGATTGCTTGGATTGGTCGTACATCAGGATCTCCGTCGGTAGCCCATTCAGAGCGCTTCAGTGTGCCGGGCCACATGCGAGCTTCTGATGATGAAAAGGAGTGCCCGGCCGGACTAGCTCGTCAGAGCTGCGCCAGGCCGCCGTCGACGGCGACTTCGCTGGCGGTCATGAAGCTACTGTCCGACGATGCGAGAAAGGCAGCCACGGCCCCGATCTCCGACGGATCGGCCATGCGCTGGAGCGGAGTCATTGAGGCGTAGACCTTCTGGCCTTCCTCGCCTAGCGCCGCCTTCGCGAGTTCGGTCGCTGTCGCCCCAGGCGACAGCACGTTTACCCGGATGCCAGTGCCCTTCAGGTCTTCCGCCCAGGTCCGCGCGAGGTTGCGCACGGCCGCCTTGCTCGCGCTGTAGGCGCTCATGGTCGGGGCGCCCGTGGTGCCGGCACTCGACCCGGTCAGGATGATCGAACCGCCCTTGCCC
>NZ_JBFUIT010000365.1:0-3615 GCF_056401735.1 Luteibacter sp. P4_D7_3 | reverse complement strand
GAAGGAAGGCAAGCCGGATAAACCCGAAGTGGACCCCGACTATGTGCCGCCGGCCGACATCCAGGACCGCATGATCCTGCCGATGGTCAACGAAGCCATCGCCTGCCTGGCTGAAGGCGTGGTCGACGACGCCGACTTGCTCGACGCTGGCGTCATCTTCGGCACCGGCTTCGCGCCGTTCCGTGGTGGCCCGATCCAGTACACGCGCACCGAAGGCGTGGCCGCGGTGCGCGAACGGCTGGCAAAGCTCGAAGCGAAGCACGGTGCGCGCTTCGCGAAGAAGGAAGGCTGGGATAACCCGGAACTGACTCAGCCTGCAGCCTAAGCCATGTAGGAGCCGATTTATCGGCGATGCTTTACCGATCGAGGAAGAGCATCGCCGATGACTCGGCTCCTACCAGGCAGGGCGAGGCTAGCTTGGCAGGCGCCGATTCATCGGCGATCCCTCACCACATCAAATCGTCTGGCACGCCATCATCCGACTCGCTCACGGCGTTCGGATCGACGAGCAGCGCGATGAACTCCGGGGCCAGCACCTGCAGCTCCGCGATTACTGCCTTGTCCACGACAAGGTAACGACCACCCTGTTGCACGACGCCAAGCTCGCCCGCGTTGATCGCGACCAGCTGAGCGGCGTCCACATGGACACGACGGATCTTTTCGCCGTACGGGAAATGACGAACCTGGTCGGCATCGGCGAGGTTAAGGGCCTTGCCCTTGAGAAGCTCCTCGACTTTCCGCTTCTTCTCCTTGCGCAGTCGGGCCACCTCAGCCGCCTCGGCTTCGATACGGCGACGCTCGGTGGCATCGGTCTGCGCGCGGATGGCGTAGGCCTTGGCCAGATCGATCTCGCCATCCTTGCGCGGCGGACGCGGCTGTCCGTCAGCGCCCGGCTTGGCGCCCTGCTGAGGTCGCCCACCGCCCTGGGGTCGGTTGCCTTGCTGCGGACGGCCACCTTGCTGCGGCTTGCCACCCTGCGGCGGCCGACCACCCTGCGGCGGTTTCGCGCCCTGACGCGGACTGTTGCCCGCGTAGGGCTGGCCGCTCCCGGCGGACGGGCGTCCGCCCTTGCCGGTATCGGCACCACCTTGTCGCGGCGGTGCGGACGCCCTTTTCTCTTCGCGGACCTCCTTGACGAGGCCGCTCTTCAATAACTGGTCGCGCAGGGACTCTGCCATGATCGGTAAGGCTCGTTCGGTTGCTTTAGTAATGCGGCGGCGGGGGCTCGTTGGCAGCTTCGCTGCCGAGCCCCGCACGCATGTTCATGAGGTCGGAGCGCAGGTCGCGCAATGCCCTCTCCAGTCGGTCCAACCGTCGGGATATCTCGGTATCCGCCGACGACAGTCCGTTCACGGTGTCGTCGATGAAAGCCAGACGCATCTCGAGTTCGATCAGGCGGTCGTTGGTGTCAGTCATCGTGGCGACCCACCAGGCTCCGGCCGCGACCGATGCCGTAATAGGCGATGCCCGCTTCCTCGACGGCTGCCGGATCGTAGAGATTGCGGCCATCGAAAATCACCGCAGTCTTAAGCAGCGACTTGACGCGCGCGAAGTCCGGGGCACGGAACGCCTTCCATTCGGTGACGATCATCAGCGCATCGGCGCCGTCGATCGCCTCGTACGGACGCCCGACCAGTTGAAGGTCAGCACGTTCGCCGTAAATGCGGCGGGTCTCCTCTGCCGCCTCCGGATCGAATGCCCTGACATGGGCACCCGCCTCCCAGAGCTGCTCCATCAGGCGACGACTCGACGCTTCGCGCATGTCGTCCGTATTCGGCTTGAAGGCCAGACCCCACAGCGCAATGGTGCGCCCTTTCAGTTCACCGCCGAAGTGACGCGACACCAGCGCGAACAGGCGCGACTTCTGCGCATCGTTGACCGCCTCCACCGCGTCGAGCAAGCGCGCGTCATAGCCGACCGCGTGTGCCGTGCGCGCGAGTGCCTGCACATCTTTCGGGAAACACGAGCCACCGTAGCCGGCGCCGGGATAAATGAAGTGATAGCCAATGCGCGGATCCGCACCGATGCCCTGACGCACGAGCTCCACGTCCGCGCCGACGTGCTCGGCGATGTTTGCGATCTCGTTCATGAAGCTGATCTTGGTCGCGAGCATCGCGTTGGCGGCGTACTTCGTGAGCTCGGCCGAGCGTTCGTCCATCACGACCATGCGGTCGTGGTTGCGGTTGAACGGCGCGTACAGCTTGCGCAACACGGCGATCGCTTTGGGGCTCGACGCGCCGACGATGATCCGGTCAGGACGCATGCAGTCTTCGACCGCATCGCCTTCCTTGAGAAATTCGGGATTGGAAACGACATCGAACGGCACGTCCACACCACGGGCCTGGAGGCGCGCCAGGACCGCCTCGCGCACACGGTCGGCAGTGCCGACGGGTACGGTCGACTTGTTCACCACGACCGTATAACGGTCGATGTTGTCGCCGATGGTTTTCGCCACGGCAAGCACATACTGGAGATCCGCGCTGCCGTCTTCGTCCGGCGGCGTGCCAACGGCAATGAAGACCACCTCGCCGTGCCCCACGGCCGGGACGGCATCGGTCGTGAAGTCCAGGCGCCCGTCCCCATGGTTGCGGACGACCATCGGCTCCAGACCCGGCTCGTAGATCGGGATGTCGCCAGCCTTCAGGCGATCGACCTTACCCGCGTCGACGTCCACGCAAACGACATGGTTGCCCATCTCCGCAAGGCAGGTGCCGGTAACGAGACCGACGTAGCCGGTGCCGAAGATCGTGACTTTCATGGAACTCCCAGGGACATCAGCGCCCGCTGTCGTAACGGTCGATTGTAGTCCCGGCCGGCGCGCAGGCAAAGAAAAAGGGCGCGGATCGCTCCGCGCCCTTTCATTTTTCTACCGGTGGGGCGAGGGCTTACTTGCCGCCCGGCGCTGCGCCACCCGGACCGCCAGGACCGCCGGCCGGAGCCGGACCCGTCTTGAGCAGTTCGACGTCGAAGATGATCGTCGCGTTCGGCGGGAAGCCGTTTTCCGGCTTGGCGCCGTAAGCGATGTTCGACGGGATGAAGAGCTTGTACTTGCCGCCGGTCTGCATCAGCTGCAGGCCTTCACGGAAACCCGGGATGACCGCCTGGAGCGGGATGTTGGCCGGGCCGGCGGGCTGGTGGTCGGCCGAAGCATCGAACTTCTCGCCGTTCACGAACGTACCGGTGTAGTTGATCGAGACCTGGTCGTTCGGGCCCGGACGTGCGCCGGTACCTGCCTGGACGACGGTGTACTGCAGGCCCGAAGCCGTGACCTTCACGCCAGCGGCGGTCTTGTTCTTGGCCAGGAATGCGTCGCCTTCCTGCTTGTTCTGGGCAGCGACCTTGTTGTACTCGGCTTCGGCCTTGACCTTCAGCTGGGCCACGAAGGCTTCGCGGACCGTCTTGGCTTCGGCTTCGGTCATGGTCGGCTTCTGGCCGGAAAGGGCAGCCTGCAGGGCCTTGGCGACCGTAGCGRCATCCACTTCCTTCGCGACGAGCGGCGGCAGGGAGCTTGCAAGGTCCCAACCCACGACGTAGCTGGCCTTCTGCTTATCAACGGTGCCCGCACCAGCAGCAGCCGGCTTGGCTGCCTGGGCAGATGCGCCCGCGGCGGTACCC
>NZ_JBFUIT010000364.1:0-3621 GCF_056401735.1 Luteibacter sp. P4_D7_3 | reverse complement strand
GCGCGGCGGCTGGCACGGAATCGAGGCTAAGGCCGCGCGCATCGAGCGCGCGATCGAGCATGCGGTGACCGAAGTCCACCGCATCCTCATGCTGCAGATGCTTGAGGTACTGGCGAATCGCCGTGCGCGCCTTGCCGGTGACGACGGCTTCCAGCCAGGCCGGGTTAGGCACAGCTGAGGGCGCCGTAATGATTTCTACCTGCTGGCCGGAAATCAGGCGCGTGCGCAGCGGCACGAGCTTCTTGTCGACGCGCGCTGCGACGGCGTGGTCGCCCACGTCGGTATGCACTGCGTAGGCGAAATCCAGGGCCGTGGCGTTGCGCGGCAGCGAGAAAATCTCACCGCGCGGGGTGAACAGATAGACCTCGTCCGGGAACAGGTCGATCTTGACGTTTTCGAGGAACTCAGCGGCCGAAGGCGTATTCGCCTGGCTGTCCGCCAGCGCGGAAAGCCATTCGCGGGCACGCGCCTGTGCGCTGTTCGCGGGACCCGAATCCGACTTGTATGCCCAGTGCGCCGCGACACCCCGCTCGGCGACGGACTCCATTTCCGACGTTCGGATCTGGATTTCGATCGGCGCGCCGAAGGGGCCGAGCAGCACGGTATGCAGCGACTGGTAGCCATTGCCCTTCGGAATGGCGATGAAATCCTTGAAGCGGGCGTCCACCGGCTTGTACAGGCCGTGCACGGCGCCCAGCGCCATGTAGCAATGCATGGCCGAATCGGTGATGACGCGGAACCCGTAGACGTCCATCAGCTGGGCGAACGATTTGTGTTCGCCGCGCATCTTCGAATAGATGCTCCAGGCCGACTTGATGCGGCTCACCGCGCGGCCGGGAATCTTCTCGGCGGCAAGGCGTCCTTCGAGGGCCATCTCGATCTTGGCCATCGCCTCGCGACGGTTGCCCAGCGCGGCACGGATACGCTCGCCAATGATGCGATGGCGATCCGGATACAGCGCCTTGAAGCCGAGGTCCTGCAGTTCGGCCTTGAACTTGTTCATGCCCAGGCGCTGTGCGATCGGGGCGTAGATCTCGAGCGTTTCGCGGGCGATGCGGCGACGCGACTCGYCGTCTTTCGCGCCCAGCGTACGCATGTTGTGCAGGCGATCGGACAGTTTGATCAGGATGACGCGAAGGTCGCGCGCCATCGCCAGCAGCATCTTGCGAAAGCTTTCGGCGTCCGCTTCCTGCCGGCTGGAGAAACGCATCTTGTCGAGCTTGGTGACGCCATCGACCAGCTCAGCCACGGTCTCACCGAATTCGCCGGCGAGTTCGTCGCGTGCGAGCTTGGTGTCTTCGAGGGTGTCGTGGAGAATCGCCGCGATGATCGTCTCAGCGTCCAGGCCGAGCTCGGCCAGGACCTGCGCCACGGCCACCGGATGCGTGATGTAGGGCTCACCCGATTTGCGCGTCTGCCCGTCGTGTGCGGCGGCACCGATCAGGAAGGCGCGGCGAATCCGCAGCACCTGATCCCTGGGCAGATACGCGCCCACGCGATCTTCCAGCGCCTGCACGTACGGCGGCACCGAGCCATCATCGACCACGTCGGTCAGTTTTTTCGCAGGGACGACTTCCATGGGAGGGTCTCGCGCCTAGCCGGCGCAGCCTCCCGCACGCGGCCTCAGCAGCCGCGCGTCAACGTGCGCAGTGTTCCGTTTATGACAGGGCCGACAGCGACCCGGTGTCATCAGTCATCCCCGCCCTTCGAGAGGTCGTCGTCCACTTCCGTGGCGGCCCACTCGAGGGCTTCACGCTCGGCGCGCTCACGGGCGGCACGGTCGATTTCGTCGATCATCTCGTCGTTGACGCGACGGTCGGCGATTTCGCGCAGGGCCAGCACGGTCGGCTTGTCGTTGGCGGGATCGATGGTCGGCTCGGCGCCCTTGGAGAGCTGACGGGCACGCTTGGTCGCCATGAGCACCAGCTCAAAGCGGTTGTCGACTACCTCTAGGCAGTCTTCGACGGTAATACGGGCCATTTCAAATCCTTGACAATAAAGACACTTCTGGTCGGGCAGTTTACCGGTCCGGCCGGTTGGCTGGCAATCAGGGGAGGGGTATCATGCGCGGTTCTGGCCAGGATGGACGGGTATTAGTGCAAATAATAAAACCAAGCGGTACACTARAGTATCGCCCCACCCGCAAAGTCGCCCCGATGCACCTGAATCTGATCTCCCGGATCGCCAGACCCGCTTTGGCCGTGTTCGCCACCGCCCTGCTTGCCGCGTGCCATATCGCACCGCCGCGCACGGACGATCCGAACGAACACTTCAACCGGAACATGTACGCCTTCAACGACAAGCTCGACAAGGCGGTCATTCGCCCCGTGGCTGTCGGCTACCGCAAGGTCACCACCCCGGCCGTACGCACCGCCGTCAGCGACTTCTACACCAATATCCGGCTGCCGATCACGGTGGCCAACGACCTGCTGCAGGCTCGTCCGAAGCAGGCGATCCAGTCGACCAGCCGCTTCGTCGTGAACCTGACGATCGGTTTCCTCGGCTTCAAGGATCCGGCAAGCCTGCTCGGCATTCCCCTGGAAGACAACGACTTCGGCGTGACGCTGGCTCGCTGGGGCTTGCCCGAGGGCGACTACCTGGTGCTGCCGCTGGTCGGCCCGACCACGGTCCGCGATGTCTGGCGCCTGCCGGTCGACAGCTATTTCTTCGACCCGCTCAGCTACTACTCGCGCAACCACAGCTACAAGTACGGTCAGGAATACATCCCGTCGGCGCTCTATCTCGTGACCCTGCGCTCGCGCGGTATCGATGCCGAGAGCTTCCTTGCCTCGGCCTACGATCCGTACGTGTTCATGCGTGACGCCTACCGCCAGCAGCGCCTGTACCAGATCTACGACGGCAACCCGCCGGACGCGGTCATTGAACAGATGCAGGGCCTGAACGACAACCAGGGCTTCGATCCCGACAAGCTGCTCGATGAGCAGCACAAGTGGGAACGCCAGAACGGCGAAAAGCCCGAGTAAGGAGAAGGCCCCGCGAGGGGCCTTCTTTTATGGTTCGTCGTCGATTTCCGTGGAGCCTTTTCCTGGTCGCTCGTGCGCTTGATGCCTGATTTCCGGGCTTTCAGGCCGGCGATTCTCTCGCGCCTCGCGCCTCGCGCCTCGCGCCTCGCGCATGGCTCGCCTTCGGCTTCGCGGGGCTCGGCGTTGCCATCGCTTTCTACACTTGGGCGTCTCGCGGGGAGACCTTGGTGTCCACCCTCGCGGCTCAGACACGTCCTCCGCGTTCGAGAAGGAAAGGCCGCTCACGCGGCCCGTGTATCTATTTGGCCTACGGCCGCTCCACTTGTGCGGAACTCGCATCGAGGGTGGACACCAAGGTCTCTCACGACGATACGGTGGAGTGGGCGGAGAGCCGTTGGCGTGGGCCCTCCCGGAACACCCAGCCGATGCGGAAGCGATTGCGGGCAACCGGTTGCGGAACGCCTTACTCGCGTCTGCGCCTCCRCCGGCGTGCCTGCTTRCCTGCGAGCCTGCCGACGATGCTGCCGCGCTTTCGCTCGACCCACGCGAACCTCAGGGTTGGGGAGAGTCTTCGGTGCCCACCCTCGAGGCGAGTTCCGCACAAGTGGAGCGGCCGTAGGCCAAATAAGTACACGGC
>NZ_JBFUIT010000363.1:0-3644 GCF_056401735.1 Luteibacter sp. P4_D7_3 | reverse complement strand
GTTCAACACCATCATGTCCAGCGCGGTGGTCGTCGTGCCTTCTTCCTTGTAACCACGCACGTGGACGTTGTCGTGGTTGTGCCGGCGGTAGGTCAGCTTGTGGATGATGCCGGGGTAGCCGTGGAAGGCGAAGATCACCGGCTTGTCCTTGGTGAACAGGTCGTCGAACACATCGTCGTCGAGGCCGTGCGGATGCTCGTCCGGCGTTTCCAGCGCCATCAGGTCCACCACATTGACCATGCGGATGCGAATATCGGGCACGTACTCGCGCAGCAACATGATCGCGGCGAGGATTTCGACCGTGGGGGCGTCGCCGGCGGATGCCATCACCACATCCGGATCGTCCTGCCCGCGACTGGCCCAGGACCAGATACCCGCGCCGGCCGYGCAGTGGCGCACGGCGCTTTCCATGTCCAGCCACTGCCAGTCCGGCTGCTTGCCGGCGATGATCACGTTGACGTAGTGCCGGCTGCGCAGGCAGTGATCGGCGACCGAGAGCAGGCAGTTCGCATCCGGCGGCAGGTACACGCGCACGATCTCGGACTTCTTGTTGGCCACATGGTCGATGAAGCCGGGATCCTGGTGCGAGAAGCCGTTGTGATCCTGGTGCCACACGTGCGAGCTCAACAGGTAGTTGAGCGAAGCGATCGGCGGCCTCCAGGACATCTTGCGCGTGACCTTGAGCCACTTCGCGTGCTGGTTGAACATCGAATCGATGATGTGGATGAAGGCTTCGTAGCAGGAGAAGAAGCCATGTCTGCCGGTGAGAAGGTAGCCTTCGAGCCAGCCCTGGCACTGGTGCTCGCTGAGCACTTCCATCACGCGGCCTTCGGGCGAGAGGTTCTCGTCGACGCCTTCGTACTCGGCCAGCCAGGTCTTGCCGCTGACTTCGTAAATCGCTTCCAACCGGTTCGACGCCGTTTCGTCCGGCCCGAACACGCGGAACGTTTCCATGTTCTGCTGCATCACGCCGCGCAGGAACTTGCCCAGCACACGCGTGGCTTCGGCCTTGTGATCGCCCGGCGTCTTGACGTCCTCGGCGAAGGGGCGGAAGTGCGGCATGTGCAGCTGCTTCAGCAGCAGGCCGCCGTTGGCGTGCGGGTTCATGCCCATGCGTCGCTGGCCGCGCGGTGCGAGGGAGGCGTACTCCTCGCGAAACTGCCCGCGCTCGTCGAACAGCTCGTGGGCGTCGTAGCTCTTCATCCAGTCTTCGAGGATCTTGATGTGACCCTCGTTATCGAACTTGTCGATCGGCACCTGATGCGCGCGCCACGTGCCTTCCACGGGCTTGCCGTCGACCACCTTGGGGCCGGTCCAGCCCTTGGGGCTGCGCAGCACGATCATCGGCCAGCGCGGACGCTTCGCTTCCGATGCCGTGCCCTCGCGTGCTTCGCTCTGGATGCGCCTGATCTCGTCCAGGCACGTATCGAGCGCCGCAGCGAACGCCTGGTGCATGGGCTCGGGCTCGTGACCCTCGACGAAGTGCGGCTCGTATCCGTAGCCGCGCATGAGATCGCGGAGTTCTTCCGGTTCGATGCGGGCGAGCACCGTCGGGTTGGCGATCTTGAAGCCGTTGAGGTGGAGGATGGGTAGCACGGCGCCATCGCGCACGGGATTGAGGAACTTGTTCGAATGCCAGCTGGTGGCCAGTGCGCCGGTTTCGGCTTCGCCGTCACCGACCACGCAGCTGACGATCAGGTCCGGATTGTCGAACGCCGCGCCGAACGCGTGTGACAGGGAGTAACCGAGTTCACCGCCCTCGTGGATCGAGCCCGGGGTTTCCGGTGCGACGTGGCTGGGGATGCCATACGGCCAGGAGAACTGGCGGAACAGCTCGCGCATGCCGGCCACACTGCGGTCGATATGCGGATAGATTTCGGTGTAAGAACCTTCGAGGTACGTATGCGCTACCAGGCCGGGGCCGCCGTGGCCAGGGCCGATCACGTAGATCATGTTGAGGTCGCGTTCGACGATCGCGCGATTGAGATGGGTGTAGATGAAGTTCAGCCCGGTCGTGGTGCCCCAATGGCCGAGCAGGCGGTGCTTGATGTGCTCCTTCGACAGGGGCTCTTCCAGCATGGGGTTGTCACGGAGGTAGATCTGGCCAACGGTGAGGTAGTTGGCGGCACGCCAGTAGGCGTGCATGCGGCGTAGGAGGTCGGGCGCAAGCGTCTCGGACATGGGGAGCTTTCCAGGCGACGGGGACTCCCTTGAGCGTATGCGTTGGAGGATTGCCTCGGCGTGAAAGAACGGGCCCTATTTGCCCGACACGTCCCTGCGTCAGTGTCGCACCCAGCTGCTCACTTCCCCGGCCTCGCCGCGCATGAAGGCATCGAGCGCCGCAATGTCGTACGCGTTCTCCCAGTGCTCGAGGATACGTCCGTCACGAAACCGCCATAGACCGCAGAACGGCATGCCGATCTCGCTTTCGCCGCGCCGGGCACGAATGCTGCCAAGGACGGCACCGAAATAGTCGTTGGCGACGATGCTGTCCACGCGCATTTGCAACGTTCGCCCGCTTTCGCGGATCAATGCGTGAATCTTCTCGACCACGGCTGCTTTGCCATAGAGGCGGCCCCGGTCGGCTCCGACATGGCGCTGGGCGGTATGCAGCACCATGTCCTCGTCGGCATGGTGTTCGATGCGGCGGAGATCCTCGTAAATGGAGCGCAGCGTGGCGATGTTGGGATGCAGGGTGGACATGGGTGCGGCTCCTGTTATGCGGGCTCTGTCGGTACATCACGGACAGGACGCCAGCCAAGCAGGCCGAGGCGATCGACGGCTTCGGCAATGGCCCGCACTTCGGCCGCATTGAGGTTCACGTGCGCCGCGCTGGCGTTCTCCTTCAGGTGCTTTACGGACGTGGTGCCGGGAATGAGCAGAAGCGCGGGTGAGCGGTGCAACAGCCATGCCAGGGCGAGTTGCGATGGAGTGACCGCGTATGTCGCGGCGAGTGGTGTCAGCGCACTGTCGGGCCCGACCAGTCCGCCGTGACCGAGCGGGAACCAGGGAATGAAGGCGATATGGTGGCGAGTGGCGTGCTCGAGCACCTCGTCGTCGGCCCGGTCGGCGACATTGTAAAGGTTCTCGATCGCCACGATGCGCGCGGTCTTCTGGGCTTCGAGCAGTTGCGCGACGCTCACGCCCGGCTGGTTCGAAAGGCCGATGTGCCTGATCTTGCCCTGCTCCTGGAGACGCACCAGTTCCCCCAGGCTGTCGGCAAGCGGGACCTTGGGATCGATGCTGTGCAACTGGTACAGCGCGATGCAATCCACCCCCAACCGCCGCAGGCTCAGCTCCACTTGCTGGCGCAGATATCGCGGATCGCCCAGGGGCTGGATGTAGGGCGCACCCGGTGCGTCGTGGATCCAGTCCAGCTTGCCCGATCGCAGCATCCCGCCCTTGGTGCAGATCACCAGATCGTTGGGATAGGGGTGCAACGCCTTGCGGATGATCTCCTCGTTGTCGCCGGGACCATAGGCATCGGCGGTGTCGATGAAGTTGATACCGAGTTCGTAAACGGCGTGCCGCAGGACCTGAATGGCATTGCGCTCGTCGGCGGGCGGTCCCCACATGCCGTAGCCGGTGAGGTGCATGGCGCCGTAGCCGAGTCGGTTGACGGGAAGATCGCCGCCGAGGAGGAA
>NZ_JBFUIT010000362.1:0-3679 GCF_056401735.1 Luteibacter sp. P4_D7_3 | reverse complement strand
ACGCCGTACCGACACTGGCCAGCACGCACGGAGCGCGCCCGGCGGCATGCGCGTCGACCATGGCGAGGAAACGATCGACACCAAGACGGTGCGGCTCGGCATAGGCATTGGTGACACCGCAGGCCCGTGCGGGTGTCCGGACCCACACAGGTTCAAGGCCGAACGCGTTGCCGGCGGCCACGGCAACCGCCGTCTCCCGCGCGGTGTCGACGACGGACGCGCCGACGATGCGCGTCGGTCGGGGCCATGCGGCCCACAGCGTTGCYAGTTCGTGGGCGATGYCCGCGTCCCAGCCGAAGGCACCGCGATGGATGAAACTATCGCCGTCGAGCATGGCGAATTTGAGACGGGTGTTGCCAAGGTCCAGGAGCAGGATCATGCGGCACTCCGTCGGACTGAAATTTCCGCGCTATCGACGATCACCAGCTCGCCAGTGGCGCGACGCACGCGCAAGGCACCGCGCTCATCGACACCCTCGCCCATGGCGTTGTACTCGCCGCGCGGATCGATCACGCGCAACGGCTGTCCCTGCAGAAGATCGTTCGCGCCGTATTCCGTGGCAAATGCCGCGAAACCGTGGCGCTCGAAACTGCGGAGGCCCTCGCTCAGCGAGGCGACCACGGCCGCCGCCACGCGATTGCGCCCCGGCGGCTGACCGCCGCTCAGCGAGGCCAGGTCGGTGATGGGCTGGTCCGCGCGCTCGTGGAGGGAATCCGGCAGACGGATGTTGAGGCCCACACCGATGATCGCCGCACACGGGCCCGAGTATTCACCGGACAACTCCACGAGGATGCCGGCCAGCTTGGCGTTACCGGCCAGGACGTCGTTGGGCCATTTGAGCCCGGCGGTCCGGATGCCCAGCTCGTCCAGCGCGCGGATGAGCATGACGCCCACGGCAAGCGAGAGGCCCGACAGCGATGCAAAGCCCGCATCGAAGCGTTTCAGGACGGACAGATAAAGGTTCATTCCCGGCGGCGAGAGCCACGTGCGCCCTCGCCGGCCACGTCCTGCCGACTGCGTCTCGGCCATGACGAACGAGAGGTCGTCCAGCACGGGAATGCGGCGCGCCAGCTCGCTCGACGTCGAGTCGATATCCCAGTGCACTTCGATCATGCCGACATCGGCCAACGCCGCGGGCGAAAGGCCGCCGCGAATACGCGGCGCGTCGAGCAGTTCGGTCGGCCATGGCAAGCGGTAACCGCCACCGACCTTGGCCTCGACGGGGACGCCTTTCAGGCGCAGCGCCTCGATCTGTTTCCAGACCGCCGCGCGCGTGACGCCAGCCGTCCTGGCAAGAGTGGCGCCGGACACGGCATCGCCTCCAGCAAGGGCTTCGAGAAGATCGCGTGCGAGCATGGGTAGCCGTCGGGCCGTCAGGCGGCCGCTGTCGGGGGTGGGGAAAACCAGGACATTCGGCGATTCTAGGGCAGTAGCGAGAATTTCGCCCGTATTGGACGGCAAAGTCCCTTTGATGGACCTCCAGCACTGGCAGCTCTGTGAAATTTCTGAGAGGATCGGTCGTCCCCCGGCATGTCCGGAGGTTTTTCAGGGTTTACCGATGAACGCCAGACCCTACATCTTCGGATGTCTGTGCCTCGTCGGTGCCACCGGCACCGCCGCCGCTTCCGACATCGACCTGACCGGTAGCCTGCTCTCGCTGGGCGGTGGGGTCTCGTCGTCGTTCGAGAGCAACAGCGCGCGTTCGTCGTCGGGCAGTCGCGACTCCAGTTCGGCCGACGCCATGTCCAATCGCTCGGGCAACGCGCCCCAGCGCAGCAATAATCCCGCGCCCGTGCCCTCCCCTGTCGACCCCGACGAAGGTCCGCACGACGGTGCTGCGCCGATGCGCTCGCCCTCGCCCAGCTGGCAGTCGATGCTCCCCGGCTCGATGCTCTGAGTCCGTCTGGTCGTCACTAATGAGCTTTGTCCAGTCGTTACTAGCGCGGTTTCGCGCGCCGGTACCCCCGATTGACGACACGCTCTGGCGGCAGGCGGTCTCCCGACTCCCCCTCGTCCGCGCACTCGACGAACCCCGCACACACTATCTACGCCAGCTCGCCGCCGGCTTCCTGCATACCAAGCGCTTCCACGCCCTGGGCGACGCGGCGCTGGACGACTTCTGGCGCCTGGTCATCGCCATGCAGGCAAGCCTTCCCGCCCTGCCACAGGGCCCCAAAGCGTTCAAAGGCTGGACCAACGTGCTCGTGTATCCCGGCGAGTTCAACGTGCGCCGCAATCACTACGACGCGCCCACCGGCGTGGTCACCGACCGTGACGACACCCTGATCGGCGAGGCCTGGGAACGCGGGCCCATGGTGTTGTCGCTTGCCGACGTGGCGCTGGACATCGACGCGCCATGGGATGGCTTCAACGTGGTCATCCACGAGATGGCGCACAAACTCGACATGCTTGCCGGACCCGCGAACGGTGTCCCGCCGCTACCGTCGTCGATCAATCGCCGTGAGTGGATCCAGACGATGCAACGTGGCTTCGACACCCTCTCGAAGCAGGTCGGCCGCGGCCGCAAGACAGCGATCGATCCTTACGCCGCCGAAGCGCCGGAAGAGTATTTCGCGGTCACCAGCGAGCTGCATTTCTCGCAGCCGGCTCTCCTTCGCGAAGCCGCACCTGACGTAGCGCGCCTGTTAGCCGCTTTTTACGGACCGTCACCGGCCAGTTGACCCGCCGCAACGGGATCGGCCGTGGTCAACCCGGCGGAAGACGAACACTGAAACGGGCGCCGCCGAGTTCTTCGGAGCGGTCGACGTGCAGCTCGCCCTGGTATGCCTTGACGATGTCCTGCACGATCGACAGGCCGATACCGTGGCCCTGAACGCGCTCGTCGCCGCGCACGCCGCGCTGCAGGATCTTCTCGATCTTGTCGTCCGCGATGCCAGGGCCGTCGTCTTCGACGATCAGCTCGAGACCGCTACGACCCTTCCCCTTGCCGCTACTGCGCGCGGTAAGCAGGACACGATGCGACGCCCATTTAAAGGCGTTCTCGACCAGGTTTCCCATCAGCTCGAGCAAGTCGCCTTGCTCGCCCGGAAAAGCGGCGCCATCGTCGATCTCGAATTCGCACAGGACATTCTTGGCGGCGTAGACCTTCTCCAGGCTTTGCACCAGATCCTCCGCGTGACCCGCGATGGGCTCTTCCGCGGCGATCGTGCGACGCCCTGACGTGGCCGCGCGCGACAGCTGGTATGCGACGATCTCGTCCATTTTTCGCACCTGGTCGAGGATGTCGCCGCGCAGGCTGCGCGCGTCGCCATCGGTTTCCAGTTGCGAGCGCACCACGGCGAGCGGTGTCTTCAGGCTATGCGCGAGATCCGCAAGCGTGTCCCGATAGCGAGACCGCTGTTCGCGCTCGCTGTCGATGAAGGCGTTGAGGCGACGCGTCAGTACGGTGAGCTCGACCGGGTACGGTCCATCGAGGTGGTCCCGCGTGCCACGTTCGATGTGTGCCAGGTCACTCGACACACGACGCAGCGGCAGCAGGCTCCAGCGCAACAGGAACAGCTGCAGCAGCATGAGCATCATGCCGAGCATGGCCAGCCACAGGAACTGCGTACGCCGGTAGGTGGCCACCTGCCGCTCGAACTGATCTTCGGTCTGCGCCACGGCGAATGTCAGCGGCACGCTGCGCTTGTCGGTGGTATCCAGCGATACACCGTAGCTG
>NZ_JBFUIT010000361.1:0-3705 GCF_056401735.1 Luteibacter sp. P4_D7_3 | reverse complement strand
ATCATCTTTCGCGCCAGCGCCTCATCCACCCCGTCCCGCCGCGTCAGCCGCTCAATCTGCACCGCCTCCGGCACGTCGACCACCAGCACCCGGTCGACCCACTCGTAGTTGGCGCGATTCTCGACCAGCAACGGAATCGAGAGGATGCAGTAAGCACCCTCATCGGCAGCCACAGCCTCGTGCAGCCACGTACGAATACGCGGATGCAGAATCCCCTCCAGCGTCGTACGCGCCAGCAGGTTGTCGAACACGCGCTTGCGCATGGCCGGGCGATCCAGCCGGCCCTCGCTGTCGAGCGCATCGGTACCGAACGCCCGGGCAATCTCCGCAAGCGCTTCCGAGCCTGGCTCGACCACCGCGCGAGCCGCGACATCCGCGTCGTAGGCATGCACGCCCAGAGCCTCGAAGCAGCGCTCCACCGAGCTCTTGCCCGACGCAACCCCGCCAGTCAGTGCGACGACGAAGGCGCTCATCGCATCCCCGTCAGGTGCATGTAGCCTCCGAGCAGCGTGTCGCCAAACATCAGCCAGACCCAGCCGGCGGCGGCGATATACGGGCCGAAGGGAATCGGCACGTCACGCTGGTGCTTGCGGAACAGCATCAGCGCGCCGCCGACCAGGGCACCGATCAGCGAGGACAGCATGATGATCGGCAACAGGGCGACCGGCCCCAGCCATGCGCCCAGCGCAGCGAGCAGCTTGAAGTCGCCGTGGCCCATGCCTTCCTTGCCGGTGAGCAGTTTGAACAGCCAGTAGACGCTCCAGAGGCTGAGGTAGCCGATAAGGGCACCGAGAATGGCGGAAGAGGGCGACACCGGAAGTACCTGCCAGCCCGGGATCAGGGCGAGGGCAAGGCCCATCCAGAGCAGGGGGTAGTTGAGTTCGTCCGGGAGGAACTGGGTGCGCGCATCGATGCCGGAGAGGGCGATGAGGAAATACGTCATCGCCAGACCCGCCAGGGCGCCCATGGTCGGCCCGAAACGCCACACCACCGCCGCGCTGGCGAGGCCGGCAAGCAACTCCACCAGCGGGTACTGCGCGGAGATCGGCTCGCGGCAGTAGCGGCAAYGGCCACGCAGCATCAGCCAGCCGAACAGCGGAATGTTGTCGCGGACGGCGAGGGCGTGCTTGCACTTCGGGCAATGCGAGCCTTCGACTACGATGCCTGGCGGCCGCGGCTCCTCGGGCGCCTCGATCTCGAGCACCTCGCGCGCCTGCTTGCGCCAGTCCGCCTGCATGCGCTCGGGCACACGCAGGATCACCACGTTGAGGAAGCTGCCGAACAGCAGGCCGAACACGCCGGCGATGCCGATCCAGAGGGCAAGAGGTATATCGAGCATGGGCAATCCGTGATCCAAGAAAAAACCCTCCGCCCGCAAGGGCGAAGGGTTCCTATTGTGCATGGCGCGGGCGCGAAGAGGTCAGACCGTACCGGCCAGCTTGAAGATGGGCAGGTAGAGGGAAATCACCATGCCGCCGACGAGGACGCCCAGGACGACCATGATGAGCGGCTCGAGCAGGCTGGCGAGCGTGTCCACCGCAGTTTCCACCTCTTCCTCGTAGAACTCGGCGACCTTGAACAGCATGTGGTCGAGTGAGCCGGCTTCTTCGCCGATGGCGGTCATCTGCACCACCATGTTCGGGAACAGGTTGGTTTGACGCATGGCCAGCTGGAGCTGATGGCCGACCGCGATGTCGTCGCGCATCTGCCTCACGGCGTCGCCGTAGACGATGCTACCTGTGGCGCCCGACACTGCTTCGAGCGCTTCCACCAGCGGCACGCCGGCGTGGAACGTTACCCCGAGGGTACGGGCGAAGCGGGCGATGGCCGACTTGTTGAGGATGTCGCCGATGACCGGGAGCTTCAGCGAGAGTCGATCAAGGAAGTGGGCGAACTTGAGGGACCGCTTCTTGAAGTAAATGAGTGCGGTGATCGAACCGACGATGATTCCGATCATCACCCACCAGTAATTCTGCACGAAGATCGACGCACTCACGATGAACTGGGTGGGGGCCGGCAATTCGACCTTGGCTTCTGCAAAGGTCTGCTGGAAGACGGGGACCACGAACAGAAGCAGGATCATAGATACCAGGAAGGCGACCACCAGGATCATGATCGGATAGAACAGGGCCTTCTTGATCTTGGCTTTGATGCTCTCCATGCGCTCCTTGTACGTCGCCACCGTGTCCAGCACCGTGTCGAGCACACCCGCCGATTCGCCGGCGTGCACAAGATTGCGATAGAGCTCGTCGAATTCAACGGGATAAAGGCCCAAGGCCTCGTGTAGCGAGGAACCACCCTCGATGCTTTGGCGGATCTCCACCAGCATATTCTTGAATCGGGCGTTCTTCTGGCCGTTCGCAATGATCTCGAATGCCTGCACCATGGGCACGCCTGCAGCCATCATGGCGGCGATCTGGCGGCTGAAAATGGCGACGTCGCGCGGCTTGACCTTACTGCCTGAGGCGCCGAAGAGCGGCTTGGGCTTCTCGCGAACGGTCTGCGGGTTCATGCCCTGGCGACGAAGCTCGGCCTTGACCATCGCCGCGTTCTTCGCCTGCATATCGCCCTTCATGCGCTTGCCGCGCTTGTCCAGGGCGGTCCAGTCGTATTGGACGAGCTTGCTAACTTCAGCGCGCGCGACGCCGACGGCGCGCGCGTTCTTGGTGGCGGTGGCAGTGGCCATGACGCGGTGTTCCCCCGGGTTGATGCTTCAGGGGACCGCCCCCTATCGGTCGGCCCCTGTTCTTATTCTAGTGTGAAGCTTTAGTCGGCGTTGATTCTGCCATCTGGCGCACATCTTGGGTGCGCCGGAGGGCCTGGATCGCTGTCAGTCCTTGGTGACGCGGTTGATTTCGGCCAGGCTGGTCATGCCATTGCGGACCTTGAGCAGGGCCGAGGCACGCAGGTCATTGATACCGTTCTTGCGGGCGACCTCGCCAATCTGCATGGCGTTGCCGCCCTCCAGAATGATCTTCTGGATGTCTTCAACCAGGGGCATCACCTGATAGATACCTACTCGGCCCTTGTAGCCTTCATTGCAGCCGTCGCAGCCCACAGCCTCGTAGACCTTGAAGCCGGCGTCGATTTCTTCCTGGGTATAACCCTCGGCCAGCAGCGCCGTTGCGGGCAGGACGATCTCGCGCTTGCAGTCATGCAGGCGGCGGGCCAGGCGCTGGGCAATGATCAAGGTCACCGAGGAGATGATGTTGTAAGGGGCAATACCCATGTTCATCAGGCGGGCGATGGTCTGCGGCGCATCATTGGTGTGTAGAGTCGAGAGGACCATGTGGCCCGTCTGGGCCGCCTTGACCGCGATCTCGGCGGTCTCCAGATCGCGGATTTCGCCGACCATGATCACGTCCGGATCCTGACGCAGGAAGGAGCGCAGGGCGGCGGCGAAGGTCATGCCGCGCTTCACGTTCTGCTGGACCTGGTTGATACCCTCGACGCGGATTTCTACCGGGTCTTCCACCGTGGAGATGTTGCGGCCCTCGATGTTGAGGATATTGAGCGCCGTGTACAGCGACACTGTCTTACCTGAACCCGTCGGGCCGGTGACCAGCACCATGCCGTAAGGTTTCTCGATGGCATCTAGGTAGAGCTTCTTCTGGGCCTCCTCGTAGCCAAGCTTGTCGATGCCCAACTTGGCCGAGGAACCGTCGAGGATACGCAGCACGATCTTTTCGCCGAACAGGGTCGGCA
>NZ_JBFUIT010000360.1:0-3726 GCF_056401735.1 Luteibacter sp. P4_D7_3 | reverse complement strand
CTATACATGAGTACAAGTAGTCAGACCTATTTCGCGTCGATCACGTACCGTTTGGCCCCCGGCGCTTCGATGGCGCTCGGATTTGCATCCGTCGGTTTGGCGGTGACCTGTACTGGCACGGGATGGGCGTCTGCGAAGATGCCTGACTTTACGGGCGCGATGTCCGCCGTGGCCTGGCGACCCATGGCAGCCGCGTTAGCCATGGCGGGTACGCGCCAGAGACTGAACCGCGTGATGGCACAGGTAATCGTGTCCGAGTCGTCCTTCTTGCACGCACTCGTATCGATAGCGGCACTATCGGCGTCCGCCCAGAAACCGTCGATAAGCGCGACGTCACCGGGTGTCACGGTGAAGCTGGCGAACGGCCGCGTCAGTGTCGCGCTCACCGCCAGGCCTCCAGCGGCGCGCTTGTGAGAGACGTCCTCGTAATGGGCGGGGGAGACCATCTCAGTATTCGCCACCTGCTCGTGGGCGACATATGCGCAACCACTGCCATTGGGCTGCGTCACACAATAGGGCTGGTCGACCATGGTCGTTCGGTAATCGGCACTCTTCCATTCCTGCGTGCGGTAATACTCGGTGTCCAGTGTCGCGGCAAGCGTCACCGTGCCGATCTTAGGTGAAGTGGTTGCGTGGCTCTCGGTTGTTGTCGGGAGGGAGGCGCGCCGCAGCTCGAGTGAGGCCTTCTTCAAGTCATACGTGCCGGGGTCCACGAAATAGACGGTGTACAAGCTATCGTGCCAGGGGATGGCGGCAGTCCAGCCCCTGAAGCCTTCGGCGAATTCGTTCGCGCCATAGCCGGTTGTCAACTGGTTGTCCGGATGTGCACGGTCCTGCCACATGGTGACGGCCGTCGCATCTACCCAATAGTCGATCAGGGCCTTTTCGCGCTTCTGGCTCTGTGTCATGGAACCGTACTTGTCTTTCAGGTCCACTGCGGGCGTGATCACGAAAGCCTTGCCAGCATAGATGGCGCGCTTATAGAGCGCTTCATGCGACTGACTCTGTAGCGAGGTCTTGCCCTCGGCTTCCCTCCGATCGCGGTTGAATGAAGGAATGAGGGCCCGGCTGAGGTAGCCTCTGGGCTTCTCTGGCTTGGCCGCCTGATTGGCCATGGCCGCTAGCGTGCACATGAGATAGCCGATGCGCCCCGCGTTCATCTTGCGACCCGCCCTCGGTTGAGCAGTGAGTGAAATAGCCGCCATGCCAGCGTCGTATTCGATGTGGACAGGGAAGGGCGGCGTTTCACCGTCCTTGCTACTGGAGCTTGAGTCGACGTACGACGACGTCGAGACGACATCAACGTCGAGGCGGCCGATCTTGCCAGCGTAGCTATCGTTTCCGACCCTTAGATCGGACATGCCGCCGGCGCCCTTCTTCACGCGTTCAAGAGCGGCACGCGCGTCGTCGCCACCGGGGCCGAGCGTCCACGTTGCGAAAACCGGACGCGTGTCGTCTACCTCGCCAGTCAGACCCTCGACGTTCGCCGTGCAGATGCGCGAAGACTCTTCAGGCGTGACCGGGGCCGGCATCGTCCCACCAGCCGCGGCCGGCGCGGACGTGTCACTGCGTGTTGCAAGCGATCCGAGCGACGTGCCACCACCCGTCTCACCACCCGACGACTGCAGTCGGGCCAGCATGCCGCACATCGCCGGGCGGATGTTTTCGGACGTCGCTTGCATGCCCGGAGGCATGTGAGCGGTCATCGAGACGGTGCCCTGGTCGTTTGCATTTACTTCGATGCCGAACGGGCGGGTCTTCTTGCCGGGCTTTTGCACCAGCATGAGCATGCCTTTCCCATTGCCGATGACGTCCTTGCCGACCTCAAAGCCATCCGCCGTCGCGATGTCTCGCATTTTCATAAGCGCATCGCTAATGCGCAATTGCGGAATCTTGATGCGGGCATCGAAGACCAGGCCGGTGGCCTCGTCGCCGCTGGCCTGAAACGAAGCCTCACAGGCATCGGCGGCGTGCACGGCAGCGCAGGGCGCCAGTGCGAGGGTCAGGCTTACGGCCAGAAGGCGGGCGGCGCGAGCGCGCCCAGGGTGACGTGAATCAGACATCGTGCTTTCCTTGTTCCCTGAAGAAGATGTCGTCCATCGGGGCGACGTGTTGCAACTCATATGGTAAGTGGTGTCACGGTCGCTTTTGGCATCAACCGTGAAGTGAAATACTTGTCTTCGTAATACCGGATCTTCTCGCACATCACCGGATGTGGAATGCCTTCGTAAAGGAACACTTCCTTGTCCGTGCCCATCGACTTCAGCTCCTGCGGAAGCATCAGCGCGCGCTTCTCTTCCGAGTGGCTCCTGGATACGTCACCGTTCTTATTCTTGGTGATGTTCTCGCGGCGTACCGTGGTGTAGCCGAGCATGTCGGAGTAGTCGTTGGCATCCTGCTGCTCGCGCGGTGCGAAGACGATCTGCAGCGCGTGGTTGGTGATCACCGTGCGCGATACGTCCCTGCCATAGGTGGCGTCCAGCTGCGCCATGCTTTGGATGATCGGGAGCAAGCGGATGTTATAGCCAGCCATATACGACACCGCCGAAGCGATGATCTCCACCTTGCCGATGGACGTGAACTCGTCCATGAGCAGCAGGCACTGGTGCTTGAGCTCCGGGTTGTTCTGCGGCAGTTCCTTGGTGTTGAGGTTGATCAGCTGGCTGAAGAAAAGGTTCACGATCAGCCGGCTCTCGGCGAGTTTGTTCGGCTGGATGCCGATGTAAATCGTCATGCGCTTCTTGCGCACATCGGTCAGGAGGAAGTCGTCCTCGCTGGTCGCAGCGTCCAGCACCGGGTTGATCCAGGCGTTCAGCGGTTCCTTGAAGGTGCCAAGGATCGATGCGAAGGTCTCGTTGGCCTGTGACAGCATGTTGGCGAAGGCGGACTGCGCGTTCGCGCTCAGGAAGGATTCCTTCGACAGGGCGGTGTACAGCTCGCGCAGGTCGGTGCCGTCGCCAGACGAGAGGCGATAGATCATGCCCAGTGTCGGCTTGCTGCGGACGGCCATGGGTCGATTCTTTCGCTCGTCGTCTTCCCACTTTTCGCAGAGGTAAAGCGAGAAGGCCATGAAGGCGTTACGCGCCTGGCTGACCCAGAACTTCTGCTCGTCCGAGCCATCCGGGTAGAGCATCGAGGCGATGCTCATGAGATCAGAAACGCGGAACGCGGGATCCTTGGAGACGTAGCTCAACGGATTCCAGCGATGCGTGCGCCGATCTTCGGCGAACGGATTGAACAGGTAGATTTCCTGACCCTGCGACTTACGCCAGCCACTGGTGAGGTCGAAGTTCTCCTGCTTGATGTCGAGTACGACGATCGATTCCTGGTAATCGAGCAGGTTGGGGATCACCACGCCCACGCCCTTGCCCGAGCGGGTGGGGGCAGCGAGGATGACGAACTGCTGGCCGGGTAGGCGAACGAGGTCGCCTTTGTACTTGCCGACGAGGATGCCGTTGGGCGCGGGCGAGAGCATCTTCTGCTTGCGAAGGTCGCCGCCATTGGCGAAACGGGCATCGCCGTGAATGGCCTGTTTCTTCTTCTTCGTGAGGAAGTACACCACCACAAACCAGAGAATCAGCGGGATAGCGAAACCAAGCACGCCGGCCGTCTCGATCTTCCACGCGTACGGTCGCACCTGCGGTAGGTTGAGCGCCCGCACATACTCGTAGTACGTCGCCAGCCGCAACGGGATCTGTCCGAGGCGGAGGAACAGCAGGGTGAGAT
>NZ_JBFUIT010000359.1:0-3736 GCF_056401735.1 Luteibacter sp. P4_D7_3 | reverse complement strand
GCCTTTGACGCCGCAGCCACCCGTCAGCAGGCTGGCGGTGGCACCGTCGTTCGGAATACCCGTCGTGACGTCGCCTGGCGTACCCAGCGTGCCGGGCGTCACCGAGCCGTAGATCGAACCTGAGCCGTTGGCCGGCTGACCCGCCTGGAGATTGGCGCCACCGATGCGACTCAGGTCCTCGGTGTTGTAAGGAAAGCCACGATCACCCGCCTGGATGGCGTTGTCTTCCTCGAACTGCGCGCTGAAGTAGGCGTTGTAACCGTCCTTGTTCAGGTCGCCGCCGCCAGCAAGGAAGGTACCCTTGCGCGTAAAGCCACCACCGTGGGCAGAGTTGCCGACGTCAGCCGACGCTTCCACACCCTGGTAGCCGGGTTTGAGGATCACGTTGACCACACCGGCGATGGCATCGGCGCCGTACAGCGAGGAGGCGCCATCCTTCAGCACCTCGATGCKGTCGACCGCGGCTAGCGGGATCGTATTCAGATCGACGAAAGAACGTTCGCCATCGTCGGCCACGGCATAGTTGGCGGCACGATGGCCGTCAATCAGTACCAGGGTGGAGTTCACTGTCAGGCCACGCAGGGCAACACCCGACGAGCCCGCGGCAAAGCCGTTAGTGAAGCTGTTGGGAATGGAGCCACTGTTGTCGGCAGAGATGGAACGCACCACGTCGGAAATGGTGCTGTAGCCGCTGCGGGCGATGTCCTTGGCCGAGATCGTGGTCACCGGCGAAGCGGTTTCCGTATCGATACGCGGAATGGCCGAGCCGGTCACCGTAATGGTCTGCAGGGTGCTGGGGTTGGTGCTGGTGTTCTGGGGGGCCGCATCAGTGCTGGCGGCCTGTGCCCACGCGGTACTTGCGACCGGAGTGAGAAGGAGCGTGGCCAAGGCGCACGCGAGCTTGTTACGTTTCATGATCACGACCCTTATGCTTATTTCAGGCAATGCGAGCTCGCCCCGACACGGTGGTCAGGTGGCTGGATGGCATTGGTAATAACGAGGTCGTTAGTAGGGGAAGGCCTCGTCTGAGATCGAGTCTTTCATCATCACCAGGCGTATACAAGCAATTAACACGCGCGCTAAGACTTGCGGCCGAGTGCTCGTTTTTATGCAGATCGCAGGGGTGTGCGAATGAGCGGATGGCGAATCAGCAGCCTTATCCGTGCGTTACCGATGCGTCTCGTAAGATGTAATTTTTCCGCCGCCTCGAAATCCCACGTTGGTTTCGTTTTCATTTCGGCTAAATGAATGGTTGGCAACGGGGCATTGAACTGAGACACGAATGTCACCTGCGCGTAAATGCAGGAAGTGGACATCGTCGCTGACCACGCGCTCGGTCAATTCACGCGGTGACTCAGTAAGAGCCGGGCGGGGCCTTCTCGCCGAGCCAGCCTTCCTCGGGGCGTTTGTGCGCTTTCAGTCCCTGCCAGAAGGTCAGCGCGCGCAGCGTCCATTGCCGGCTGATCGCCAGGGCAAGTCCCAGCGGCGCTTTCAGGGCATCGCGTAGAGGCGACACACCCGGATACGTCGGCGTGACGCGCAGGTATTTCCTGCATACGCGGTTGAACTGATGCACACGGGCGAGATGCACCGTGTGCTTCGTATAGAAGGTGACACCGATGGAGACGGACACGCCGTCGCCCGGTGTCGCCCAGTCCGTGGTGGTTCGGGTCATGTGGGGGGAGGTGGTCGGGAAGTACACGCCGTCGCCGGGCCCGCTATCGAACTCATGGCTCGATGCGAGCGAGGAATCCTTGAGCTTCACATCGCGCAGCGTGTGGCTCACGATGAAGTCTTCGACGTGGGCGGCGGTAACGGCATCGCGGTCGGTTGGCTCCCAGACGCTAAGCACCTTCCTGCCATGCAACTGGAGCCAGAAATTGTTCTCGCGATCGATGTGGAAGGGCGTGACCGACGGCGGCGCGGAGATGAAGATGAATCCGGTGACGTTGAAAATGCCCGGCTGCTCGCGCTCGATCGTTGCCCGTACGCCGTCGATGATGGCTTCGAGCAGCGCGCGGTATCGCGGTATCGCCTCCACGTTATAGAGCGCAATCCACGAGCCGGTCTCTTCGATTCGCTCGAAGACGTCGTCGATATCGCGTCCGTCCGGATGCCGTGCGTCGTGGCGGAACGCCGAGGCCTGGGTCATGCCGGGCTTGACGAACCGGCACTTCTCCAGCGGCATGAGTTCCTTCGCCAGCCGTGCGAGCGCCGGTAACTGGAACAGGGGATGTCTATCGAAATCGTGGCGCAGCCGGTTAATCCGGTGCGTCGAGAATCCCTGTGGGTCGAGAGGCTGTACGCTCATGGTGATCGCTCCCCTGATGGCCAGAGCCGCCCTGCCTGGCATAGGAGAAGCGTCGTACTAACTTGCGGGCTTCGCTATCGGGCGCACGGTCTAACCGCAAGGTATTGCGTAAATCTACGGAGTGATCTGCCTCCGGCACGAAAACGGAAAGGGGCCCGAAGGCCCCTTTGTTCATGTCCGAATAGGTGTCACGCCGCCCTGGCAAGCCTCGAAGCCGTCACCGGCTTATTACGAAAGGCCACCCCCATCCGGTTGAAGGCGCTCATCAGCGCGATCGCGGTGGAGAGATCGGCGAGCTCTTTTTCGCCGAACTCAGCGGCGGCGGCAGCGTAATCGGCATCCGGCACGCCGGTGTCGGCGACCATGGCAACCGACTCCGCCCAGGCCAGCGCGGCCTGTTCGCGCGTGCTGAAGACATCGCCCGATTCACGCCATGCGGCGGTCAGGATCAGCTTCTCGAAGGGGACGCCATGCTTGTGCATGTCCTGCGAGTGCATGTCGATGCAGTAGGCACAGCCGTTGATTTGCGAGACACGAAGGAAAACGAGGTCGACGAGGTTCTTGTCCAGGCCGCTCTGCGAGAGGTAGCCGTAGACGGCGACAAAGCCCTTCATGGCGTCGGGAGCGATCTTCATGTAGTCGATGCGGTTGCTCATGGTGCGTACTCCGGCAGAGGAAATGGATGGTCGGTATGGGTATAGCTTGCGATCGGAACGGGCCATCCGAAAGAGCCAAGAATGTTCTTCTTCGATGTACCATCCGGCCATGGACGGTTCCTTCGGCATTTCCCTCGACCGCGCAGGACGGCTCTCGCTGTCCGAGCAGATCGCGGACGGTATCCGCGCGGCCATCCGCGAGGGGCGGCTGGCGCCCGGCGCGCGGTTGCCTTCGTGGAACGACCTCGCCATCCAGCTCGGCGTAGCCCGGGGCACCGTGCGCACGGCCTACGAGCGGCTGGCCGATGGCCAGTTCATCGTTGCAGCGGGCGCCGCTGGAACGCGCGTCGCGCGGCGTCCGCCCGCCATGCGGCCGGAGCCGGAGGCTCCCCGGCCCCGTCGGGCTTTCGGCGCCTTCGCGTCCGGCCCGACGCTGCCGGCGCCGTTCCAGGTGGGGGTACCCGCGGCGGATCTCTTCCCGGCGGCGCTCTGGTCGCGCATGCTCGCCCAGGCGGCGCGCGATGCCGCGATGATGCCGGCTGGCTATCCCGATCCCCGTGGCGAGCCGAAGCTGCGTGCGGAGATAGCGGGTTACCTCGCGGTGGCGCGTGGCTTCGCCTGTCAGCCTTCCCAGGTGTTTGTCACCAACGGATACGCCGGTGCCCTGAGCATCACCCTGCGCGCGCTCAAGCTGCACGGTGCGCGCGCGTGGGTCGAAGATCCCGGCTACCCCTTCGCACGGACGGCCCTCGCCTGGGCCGGACTCACC
>NZ_JBFUIT010000358.1:0-3767 GCF_056401735.1 Luteibacter sp. P4_D7_3 | reverse complement strand
GTCTTTGCCCCCTTCATCGACCCGCTGGAGGCGGAACTGGGCACCAAGCAGTCGGGCGCGGTCAACCGTTCACACGGCCTGGTGGACTTCGAACGCTACGAAGCGAGGATAAACGCCACCAACTATGCCCTGGCGCATGACGATGGCCTGGATGTCGATTACAACGAATCGGACCTCGTTCTCGTCGGCGTTTCCCGTTCCGGCAAGACGCCTACCTGCCTCTACATGGCCTTGCATTACGGCGTGTGTGCCGCCAACTATCCGCTCACGGACGACGACCTGGACAAGCTGGAGCTGCCAACCCGTCTCCGCCCTTATCGAAGCCGCCTGTTCGGGCTGACCATCGACCCGAACCGCCTTGCGCAGATCCGTGAGCAGCGGCGCCCCGGGAGCCGATATGCGACCCTGAAACAGTGTCGCTGGGAACTGGAGCAGGCCGACCGGCTCATGCGACGGGAAAATATTCCGGTCCTCAACAMCACGCATACGTCGATCGAGGAGATTTCGAGCAAGATTTTCGAGTACCTCGGCATCGAACGTCACATGTATTAGACAGCCCTACGGAGACCCTCGCCCGACATGACCGCCGTCATCGAACGCCCATCCGCTTTCCTCCCGGGACGCTTCGGCTTCCTGATGGGGCTGTATGCGGAGAACTATCACCGGCTGGCACGGTTGTTCGCGCCGCAGCGGCTGGCGCCGGGCCGTTACATCTCCGATGTGGACGACGGCCTGAAGGTGCGCCTGGATGTACAGGAAAAGCACCCGTACACGCTGGAACTCGAGCTCACCTACGACTTCGTCGACGAGACCACCGGGCAGCCGTCCCCCTCCGCCCAGTTGCGCATGTATACCGATGCCCATGTAGCCGAGGCGATGCATTGCCATCCGGGACGCAAGCTGTGGCAGGTACTCGGGCCCTTTCCCCCGGCCAATACCGTGCTCCAGCATCGCCTGCGCATGAATGGCTTTCTCAACCGATGGCTGGAATTCCTGGCCGAGCAGGGGCATTCGATCGGTACGCTGGAGCGCCTCGAGGACCACAAACCCGATTGATGTAGGAGCCGATTCATCGGCGATCCCGCGGCAGCGGGCCGGGTTGAGGCAAACCCATTCGCCGCTGAAGCGGCTCCCACAGAAAGCCAGTCTCCTGCAAAGCCAGTCTCCGGCAAAGCCAGTCTCCTGCAAAGCCAGTCTCCTGCAAAGCCAGTCTCCGGCCAGGCAAATTCAAGGCAAAAAAAACCCGCCAGATGGCGGGATTCTTTTTGGAAGTAATGGCGGAGCGGACGGGACTCGAACCCGCGACCTCCGGCGTGACAGGCCAGCATTCTAACCGACTGAACTACCGCTCCACACTTACGTTCCAGCTTTCCAACATTTCCAACTTCTTCGTCCTTAACACTCTCTGGCGGACCAGAAAGTGGCGTCCCCACGGGGATTCGAACCCCGGTCGCCACCGTGAAAGGGTGATGTCCTAGGCCTCTAGACGATGGGGACGTCTTAGAAGTTGGTGGAGCCAGCCGGGATCGAACCGGCGACCTCCTGCATGCCATGCAGGCGCTCTCCCAGCTGAGCTATGGCCCCCTGCTGGAAGCCGCAAAGATTACGTCCGACCCGCTAATTCGTCAAGCATTCGTTACATTTTTTTTGAAATTATTTTCACGAATTCGAGAATGACGAACGCTGGCACGTACTTGCGTGACGATACGCCCTCACGTGCCGGCCCGCATTCCGTGCGCATGTTCCTGCGCACGCGCTAACCTGTCCCTTCGCACACTCGAGGACAGGCATGCACGGCATCGTTTTCATCCAGGACCTCGCGACAGTGATGCTTGTTGCCGGCCTGACAACCGTGATCTTCCAGCGCCTGAGGCAGCCGGTGGTGCTCGGCTACATCATCGCGGGGTTGTTGATCGGGCCGCATACGCTGCCGGTGATCTTCATCCACGATGAAGAAACCATTCGTACCTTGTCCGAGCTAGGCATGATCCTGCTGCTGTTCGCGCTTGGGCTGGAGTTCAGCCTGAAGAAACTGCGTGCCGTCGGTGGGGCGGCGTTAGTCGCCGCCTTCGCCGAAATCGTGCTCATGGTCTGGATCGGCTACGAGATAGGCCGCTTCTTCGGCTGGTCCGCGATGGATGCGATCTTCCTCGGCGCGATGCTGTCGATCTCCTCGACCACCATCATCATGAAGGCGCTCGAGGACCTGGGTCTCAAGCGCGAGCGCTTCGCCCAGCTCATGTTCGGCATCCTCATCGTGGAGGACCTGCTCGCCATCGTCCTGATGGCCCTGCTCACGGGTATCGCCAGTACCGGGGGCGTGGAGGCGGGCCAGGCTTTCGCGGCGATCGGTCGGCTCGGTCTTTTCATGGCCGTGTCGCTGGTGGTGGGGCTGCTGTTGGTGCCACGCGTGGTCGACTATATCGCGCGTGTCAGCCGCAACGACGTGCTGCTGATCGCCGTGCTGGGCATCTGCTTCGGCTTCTGCCTGCTGGTCACCGAGATGGGCTACAGCGTCGCGCTGGGCGCCTTCATGATCGGTGCGATCGTGGCGGAATCCGAGAGCGTGGCGCGCATCGAGCGCATCATCATGCCGGTGCGCGACATGTTCAGCGCGATCTTCTTCGTCGCCATCGGCATGTTGATCGACCCTGCCTTGCTGGTGGCATACGCCTGGCCGATCACCGTCGTGACCATCGCCGTGGTCGTGGGCAAGGTGGTGACCTGCAGTTTCGGCAGTTTCGTCGCCGGCAACGATGGCCGCACGTCGCTGCGCGTGGGCATGGGGCTGGCGCAGATCGGCGAATTCTCCTTCGTCATCGCCTCACTGGGCCTCACGCTCAAGGTGACCAGCAACTTCCTCTACCCGGTGGCGGTGGCGGTGTCGGCAATCACCACGTTTCTTACCCCCTACCTGATCCGTTCCTCCGATCCGCTGGCGAGCTTCCTCGGTCGGGCCTTGCCTGCGCGCGTCACCGGCGTATTCGGCGCCTACACGGAGTGGATGGGCAACCTGGGCCTGCAAGGGCAGGGCGCCATCGTGATGAAGATGATCCGCCGGTTGGTCTGGCACGTGATCATCAACATGATGCTGGTGATTGCGGTCTTCATCATCGTGGCCTTTGCGTACCGCCGTGGGTTCCTCCACGTGGACATCCTCAGCGACGACCCCACGGTGCGCCGCAGCCTGGCCTGGTCGCTCGCCGCGCTGTTGTCCCTGCCCATGGTGGTCGCGGCCTACCGCAAGGCGGGAGCGTTGGGCATGTTGCTGGCCGAACTGAGCATTCCGGACCGGTTCGGCAGCCGCACCTACCGGATCCGTGCCGTATTGGGGCGGATCATCCCGGTGGTGGCGATGCTGATCCTCGGCCTCCTCGTGGCGGCCCTGGCGTCCACCATCCTGCCCCCGCGCGAGGTCGCCGGGGTACTGGTCCTGATCGGTATCGGCCTGGTCTGGCTGCTCTGGCGGGTGCTGGTGCAGGTGCATGCCCGCCTGCAGGCGGCCCTGCGGGATACCCTGGAAAAACCGGGTCCGGGGCACGATGAGTGACCCAATCGTCATTCCGTTGAAAGGTTGCTGAACTTTTAGTGTGAAACCTTGTCTCTCGCCACGTCATTGCAAGCAAGGCGCGAAGCACCGCACAATGGCGTTTCAACCTCCACACGGAGGTGTACCGGCGGCGTCGCCGAATCTTTCCAAGAGAGGGAATACCGAATGAAGCAATTTTTGCGTCCCACGATGACGGCCGTCGCCCTGGCGGTTGCGC
>NZ_JBFUIT010000357.1:0-3788 GCF_056401735.1 Luteibacter sp. P4_D7_3 | reverse complement strand
GCCTTCGGTGCCCACCCTCGAGGCGAGTTCCGCACAAGTGGAGCGGCCGTAGGCCAAATAAGTACACGGCCGCGCAGCGGCCTTTCCGCTACGAAACGCGGAGGACGTGTCTGAGCCGCGAGGGTGGGCACCGAAGGCTCTGCGCCTCACCCCCCCCCCAACGCAATCGGCGGCGCAAGCCGCTAAACACACGCACTCGCAACGCGAGTGAACCGCTTCAGCCCGGCGGCCAGTGCATCTGGCGGCCGGYGAGCAGGTGGACATGGATGTGGAACACTGTCTGTCCGCCGTGCGTATTCGTGTTGATCACCGTGCGGTAGCCGTCCTTCGCAAGACCCTGCGCCCTGGCGAACGAGGCGGCGGCGAGTAGCAGTTTGCCCAGCAGTTCGGCATCGCCCGGCACGGCGTCGTCCAGCGTCGCAATGGCCCGCTTGGGAATGAACAACACGTGCACCGGCGCCTGCGGATTGAGGTCGCGGAAGGCGAGCACGTCGTCGTCTTCATAGACGATATCGGCCGGAATTTCCCGGCGGACGATCTTCGCGAAGATGGTGTCGGTCATGGTGATTCCTTGAAGGGTCAGCCGACCGACTGCCGGCTGCCGAAAGCATGGGCGAGCGTGCCGCGGTCGACGAATTCGAGTTCGCCGCCCAGGGGCACACCATGAGCGAGACGGGTAGCGCGAATGCCGGCGGCCTTCGCCAGCTGACCGATGTAATGCGCCGTTGCTTCGCCTTCGACCGTCGGGTTGGTGGCGATGATCATCTCGGCGACATCGCCCTCACCCAGTCGCTCGACGAGCAGGGGCAAACCGAGCTCGTCCGGTCCCAGGCCATCCAGCGGCGAGAGGCGCCCGAGCAGCACGAAATACTGGCCGCGATAACCCGTCGCCCCTTCGATGGCAGCGAGATCGGATGGCGATTCCACGATGCAAAGCACCTGCGCGTCACGACTCGAACTGGCGCAGAGCGAACACACCGGTGTCTCGCTGAAGTTGCGGCAGCGCGTGCAATTGCCCACGTCGCGCATTGCCGACTCCAGGGCAGCAGCCAGACGCAAGCCGCCCTGCCGCTCGCGTTCGAGCAGCTGGAAGGCCATGCGCTGGGCGCTCTTCGCACCGACACCCGGCAGGCAACGCAAGGCATCGATCAGTTCGCCGAGAAGGCGGGAGCCGTTAGTMATCGTGTGGCGTGACCGCTCGTCAGAACGGCATCTTGAAGCCGGCGGGCAAGTTCAGCCCGGCGGTGACGCCACCCAGCCGCGAGCGGCTGATTTCGGCGATCTTGTTCACGGCATCGTTAACGGCTGCGGCGACCAGATCCTCGGCCATCTCGGGATCGTCCGCAAAAGCCTGGCGATCGATGTGCACCGAGCGCACTTCGTGGCCGCCCGACATGGTCACGGAGACCAGACCACCACCGGCGGTACCGGTGACTTCCGTCTTGGCGAGTTCATCCTGCGCACGCTTCATGTCTTCCTGCATGCGCTGGGCTTGCTGCATCAGCTGACCAATTTGACCTTTCACGTTCCTGGCTCCACGGGTTTGATCGATTGCGGAATGACGCGCGCGTCGAATTCGCGCTTGAGCGTCTGTACGAAGGGGTCGGTCTCCATCGAGGCGACCGCGTTGGCCTGTGCGTCGACCTGCGCCTGGGCCCGGCGTTCCGCCGGGGTACCCAGATTGCCGTGATCGGCAATGAAGCGGATGCGAATGCGTCGGCCGAGCGCCTGGGACACCTTTTCTTCCATCTGACTGGTGAGCGGCTCCACGGCCAGATGCATGTGCGAAGGCAGTAGCGCCAGCACCATGCCTTCACCGTCGAGCTCACGCAGCGACGAGTTCTGGGCCAGCTGACCGATCGGACCGCGCAGGTTCGCGCGCTCGATCACCTCGTGCCAGTCGGGCATACCATTGGCGCCGAGGGCCAGCGGGCCCTGTGGCGCGACGGGTGCCAGTGCCAGTGCCGGTGCTGGCGCTGGCGCCGCTACGGGCGGAGCCGCGCGGGGCGCAACGGGTGCAGGTGCGGAAGGACGCGCGGCAGCCGGCGCGGATGCGGGTGCAGACGAGACAGGCGCCTGAGCGCGCTGCGGGGCAGCGGCGGCGGGCGCCGGTGCTGATGCTGGAGCACGCGGCGCGGTGGCCGTCGCCGGCGCGGCCACGCGTGGCGCCGAAGGCGCAGCGCCCTGTCCGGCTTCCGCCGGACGGAAAGCGAACATGCGCAGCAGCGCCATCTCGAAGCCGATCCGCGCATCCGGCGCCAAGGGAAGTTCCCGGCGGCCGGTGGTGGCGATCTGGTAGTAGAGCTGGACGTCTTCGGGCGCGAGACGGTTGGCGATGTCGGCAAGGCCGGCGTCCCCCTCTTCTTCGCGATAACCCGGCACCAGCTGGATCAGCTGAATGCGATGCAGCACCGTAGCGAGATCGTCGAGGACGCCGGCGAAATCCGGCGAGTAAGACGCGATACGGTCGGCCTCGCCCATCAGCGCGGCGCCGTCACCGGCGGCGAGCGCCTCGACCACGCCGAGCACTTGCCCGCGCTCGACGCTGCCGAGCATGGCGCGTACGTCGCTGGCGCGCACGGAGCCGCCACCGTAGGCAATGGCCTGGTCGAGCAACGACAGTCCGTCGCGCATCGAGCCATCTGCGCCATGCGCGAGCTCACCGATAGCCTCGCCTTCGTATTCGATGCCTTCGGCCGCGAGGATGTGACGCATCTGTCCGGAAATCTGCTCCGGCAACAGGCGCTTGAGGTTGAACTTGAGGCAGCGCGACAGGACCGTCACCGGCAACTTCTGCGGGTCGGTCGTGGCGAGCAGGAACTTCACATGCGGCGGCGGCTCTTCCAGGGTCTTCAGCAGCGCATTGAACGCCGGCTTGGAGAGCATGTGCACCTCATCGACCAGGTAGACCTTGAAGCGCCCGCGCGACGGCGCGTACTGGGCGTTCTCGATCACCTCGCGGACATCGTCCACACCGGTATTGCTGGCCGCATCGATTTCGAGCAGGTCGACGAAACGACCGGCATCCACCGCCGTGCAGACCGAGCACTCACCGCAGGGATCGGCCGATTCGCCCCGCTCGCAGTTCAGCGACTTGGCGAAGATGCGGGCGATCGTCGTCTTGCCGACGCCGCGGGTGCCGGTGAAGAGATAGGCGTGATGCATGCGCCCGGAGTCGAGCGCGTTGGTGAGCGCGCGGACCACGTGCTCCTGGCCCACCAGTTCGGCGAACTTGCGCGGGCGCCACTTGCGTGCGAGGACCTGATAGGACATGCGTATTACCTTGGGACGACGGTGGATTGTGCCAAGGACCCGGGACGGGTGAAAGCGCGGCCCGAAAAGCGCGGCCCTCAAAAGGCGATGACCCTGCCAGCCACACCCCGGCACCCGAGTCGTCCGCTACCGTTGCTTCCTTCCGGACCTGGCGGAGTTTACGGACTATCGTCGCGGGGGGACCGACAGGGTCACCATAAAGACGTTTGAAACTGGCGGAGAGAGAGGGATTCGAACCCTCGATACGTTATTAGCGTATACACACTTTCCAGGCGTGCTCCTTCAACCACTCGGACACCTCTCCACTTGTACATCCTCTTTCCCGGCTTCCTGTCCGGCAAAGAAGCGGAAGGATAACTTCAGCGGTGCGGCGAGACAAGGGTGGAACAAAGAAATGGCATCAGCCCGCCGTCGGTCGGGGCGGCTGTGGCTCCGAAAGGGCCACCCGTTCGCCCGGACGAACGATCCGGTACCCGTGTGAGACCAGGGTTTCGCCGTCTTCGACGCTCCCGTAG
>NZ_JBFUIT010000356.1:0-3795 GCF_056401735.1 Luteibacter sp. P4_D7_3 | reverse complement strand
GTACCTAGCCACCTGCTCGGGCGTCGGTGGCGGCGTGGCACGCAGCTGCCGCTCCTGCTCGACCCAGCGCCGCAAAGCCGTCGGGCCAAGCCCAAGCAGCCCGCACACGGCAGGCACGGAGCGGTTCTCATCCAGTACTAAACACACCGCCCGGCGCTTGAGCGCCGGGTCGATCGGTCGATATCCCATGATTCACCTCGGTAGGGATTTTGCTCCTACATGGGTGTCCAGGAAAATTAGACCACCGCACATCGGCTCCTACCAAGCAAGGCGACACCCCGCTCGGTAGGAGCCGACTTGTCGGCGATGCTTTGTCTTACCCCTGCGGCGCGCCTTCGTGGCAGTTCGCCCCATTGCAGACGATCTCCAGCGCACTTCCACCGGCCGGGCACGTGCTGTACAGGCGTGCGTTATCACCATCGACGCTACGGACGCGAATCATGCGGTCGCATTGATGGATGGCGGCGAGGTTCTGTGCGGCGTTGAACATCGGCACGGTCACGCGCGGATCGAGGGAGGCTGGACCTCCTTCTGCCTGGACCGTCCCGACGGCGGGCGCGGTCGCGTCAGCGGTCTGCGCACTGATGGAAGCGGGTGCTGCTTCGGCCGGAGCCGATGCCGAGCCCGGAGTCGCTTCAACAGCGCGGGCGGAAGCGACGGGTGCGGCGACCTTCGGCGTGCTGTCGTCCGGCAAGCGGAACGCCGGTGCGTCGGTGCGTAGTAGAGCGCACTCGCGAACGCCGTCCTGCCCCTTGTCGGTGTCGACCTGGTGCAGCATGCTATTCGCGGACCACATGCCCATCTTCACTTCCTGCCAAACGTAATACGTCTTGCCAGCCTGTGTATCCAGCGAGAGCGACGAGATCTTTTCGCCCCTGGAGGTGATGGTATGCGGGCCAGGCGGCAGGGCGAGTTGCAGGAAGCTCTTCGGTCCGGTGTCGCCAACGGCGATACCGTCGACACTCACGTGCAGCTTGATGGCCGAGCCAAGGATCTCGTCGCGATAAATGTAGACGACGGCCTTGTCGGTGATCGGCGAGAACGTCTTTGCTTGTTCGCTGGCATCGCGGCCAGCCTTGTTGACACTGGCGCACCCACTGACCAGGCACGCAATGACGATCGCCGCAACGGCGATATGACGGATCTTCATGTCTTCCCCCTGTTGATTAGCCAGTCCTGTTGGCTCATTCCCTGGCGGGGGCATCGTAGCGCGTCCGTGCGCTACGGAGGAGGGGGCTTAGAGTGCCTCGAGCCAGCCCCAGCGGTCGGCGGTCTTGCCGCTGAACAGGCCGAAGTAAAGCTCCTGCAGGCGGCGGGTGATCTGGCCGCCCTTGCCGTTTCCGATCTGTTTGCCGTCGACCGCGCGGATCGGGGTGACTTCCGCCGCCGTGCCGCACATCAGGATTTCATCGGCGAGATACAGGTACTCGCGCGGCAGGTCGCGCTCGACCACCTCGATGCCATCCTCGCGGGCGAGGGTCATCAACGTGTGGCGGGTAATACCGGTGAGGATCGACGCGCTCGCCGGCGGTGTATGCAGCACGCCGTCGAACACGAGGAACAGGTTCTCGCCGGCGCCTTCGCTGAGCAGGCCGGTGGAGGCCAGTGCGATGCCTTCGCCGAAGCCGAGACGACGCGCTTCACGCGCGATCAGCTGGCCCGAAAGGTAATTGCCGCCCGCCTTGGCGCCGGCCGGAATGGTGTTCGGCGCGAAGCGCTGCCAGCTGGACACGCAGGCATCAATGCCGTTCTCCAGCGCCTCGGGACCGAGGTAGGGGCCCATCGGCCAGGTAGCCACGGCGACGTCGGTGGGGCACTCGGCCGAGAGGCCGAAACCACCCAGGCCGCGGAAGGCGACGGGGCGCAGGTAAGCGGCCTTGAGGTCGTTTTTCTTGACCACGTCGCGGCACGCCGCGGCGAGCTCGTCGATCGAGTAGGGGATCTCGATGTCGTAGATCTTGGCCGACATGTACAGGCGCTTGAGGTGGTCGGTGAGGCGGAAGATGGCCGCGCCGTCCGGCGTCTCATAGCTGCGGATGCCCTCGAACACCGAGGATCCGTAGTGCAGCGCATGCGCCATGACGTGAACGGTGGCATCGCGCCAGGGCTTGATCTGCCCGTTCTGCCAGATCCAATCGGGGTAGTTCTGCATGGGTTCGCTCTCCAGGGGACCGCCCATGATAACGCGCGGCGCCAGCCAGGCCATGGCGCGACGCGTCAACGCGCGCCTCCGGGCTCAGGCCGGCGGTCGCAGCCAGAGGCAGCCGGAGTCTCGCACCACGCTGAAATGGGCGCGCCGGGTGGCGGCGTCGTTGCCGGGCCGTGAGGTCACGGCGTCGAGTCCCCCGGCTTCATTGCCCTCCACCGCCAACAGGGGCTGGTGGACCAGCGTCTCCATGTTTCGGATGTTCTCTACCGCGCCACCGCTTCCGTAACCGTTCCACAGAATCAGCCCGCCAATGCGGTTGGCATCGCGGTTGGCGAACGCCTGGGCGATGCCCTCGCGTAGCCCGGCCACGTCTTTCGCACACAGCAGGCCGGTGCTGGGTCCGGCAGGCGCGTCGGCGGCGCTGGAGCTGGCCGCCGGAACCGGCGGCGGCATGATGGATGTCGCGCCGATGCTCGTGCACTGCTGGTCGGAGAACACGGGGCGGCCGTCCGTGCCGACGCAACGGTGGATCGTCGTCTGCGCGGCGGCAGGCAGGGCGATCAGGAGCAACAGCAGGACGAGGACACGTTTCACGAGGGCGGCACGCGTGGCGGTGGTGCGCCATCATCCGCGTACACGCTTCAGCGGAGAGTGAYGGCGCGCACGTTTAGCGAGCGGCGAGTCGCTCCAGCACGCCTAGGGTCGCCTTGGCCCGGTTGATCGTATAGAAGTGCAGGCCGGGCGCGCCGCCGTCGAGCAGGCGCTGGCAGAGCTCGGCCACCACGTCGGCACCGAGGTCGCGTACGGCGGCCGCGTCGTCGCCATGGGCCTGCATGCGCTTGACGATCCAGCGCGGAATTTCCGCGCCGCATTGCTCGGAGAAACGGCGCAGCTGGCTGAAGTTCGCGATCGGCATGATGCCCGGCACGATGGGCACGTTCACGCCCAGCTTCGTCACGTCGTCGACGAAGCGGAAATAGGCGTCGGCATTGAAGAAGTACTGGGTGATGGCACCGTCGGCACCCGCGTCGACCTTTGCCTTGAAGTGATGCAAGTCGTGGAGGGCGTTTTCGGCCTGGGGATGCGTTTCCGGGTAGGCGGCCACTTCGATGTGGAAGTGGTTGCCGCTGTGCTCGCGGATGAAGGTGACGAGCTCTGCCGCATAGCGGAAGTCACCGGGGGACGCCATGCCCGACGGCAGGTCGCCACGCAGCGCGACGATGCGGCGGCAATCGGTGGCTTTGTAGAGGTCGAGCAGGGCGGCGATCTCGGCCCGCGTACCGCCCATGCACGACAGATGCGGTGCCACCGACAGGCCATGCTCGACACGCAGGCGTTTCACTGTCTCGTCCGTATAGCTCAGGGTCGAGCCGCCGGCACCGAAGGTGACCGAGACGTAGTCGGGCGCATGCGGTTTGAGACGGGCGACGGCCGCGTCGAGCTGGGCGCGCTGCTCGTCGGTCTTGGGCGGGAAAAACTCGAAGCTGATGGCGGGCATGGGTGCGGTTCCCGGAACGATGGCCTGAGTATATATCTTTCCATCCAGATGGAAAGATGGCTATTCGATATCGGCTGGCCCCCGGCCGACTTGCGTGACCCCTGTAGGAGCCGATTCATCGGCGATCCCGCGGCAGCGGCCTACGGTA
>NZ_JBFUIT010000355.1:0-3833 GCF_056401735.1 Luteibacter sp. P4_D7_3 | reverse complement strand
GGACGGTGCCAATGCCGAGCGAGCCGTTCAGCTGGAAATCGACCTCGAGCACCTCGAGCGAATTCTCGCGGCGGCCCACCGTCTGGGTGATCACGTCGCCAACGGACACCTGGGGCTCCGAGGCGCAGGGGAGGCTCACCAGGCCGTCCCTGGCATCCACACGCGCCTTGAAGACCGTCCCGTCGATGGTCACGCGGTCGGGCCACGCCGTTTTGGCATCCATGGGGTCGGCCTTGCAAAGAAAACCATGTTGCCACGGAACATGGCGGCGCATCTGCGACAATAGGGCTGCCCCAACGTCCAACTGGCCCCTCGCGATGAAGAAACCCAAGTCCGCCGCCCCTGCGGTGACGTCCCTGCACCCACGCAATCGCCACACCGGGCGCTATGACTTTGCCGAGCTCTCGCGGCAGTTGCCCTTGCTCGCGGCCTATGTCGGCGACAACGGCCACGGTGAGGACAGCATCGATTTCTCGGATCCGCACGCCGTTCGGGCGCTGAACCGGGCGCTGTTGAAGTCCCAGTACGGCATCGCTCATTGGGACATCCCACCGGACTATCTGGTGCCACCCATCCCGGGCCGCGCCGACTACGTGCACGGCGTGGCGGATCTGCTGGCCAGTTCCAACGGGGGTCAGATTCCCACCGGGGCCGGCGTTCGCGCGCTGGACATCGGCACGGGTGCGAACCTGATCTACCCGCTCATCGGCAACCGCGAATATGGTTGGCGGTTTACCGCCTCCGAAGTGGACACACACGCGCTGCGTGCCGCCAAAGGCATCGTCGATGGTAACCCGGGCCTCGGAGACGGGATCTTCCTGCGCCGCCAGGAGAACCCGATCCACGTCTTCGAGCAGTTATTACGCCCCGAAGATCGCTTCGACGTCAGCATGTGCAACCCGCCGTTCCATGCCTCCGCCCGCGAAGCCGCGGCAGGCAACATCCGCAAGACACGCAACCYGGACAAGAACGCGCCCCCGCGAACCACCAACCTCAACTTCGGTGGCCAGGGTCGCGAGCTGTGGTGCCAGGGCGGTGAGGAACGTTTCATCCGCACGATGATCACCGAAAGCACAAGTTACTCGCGCACGGTGCTCTGGTTCACCACGCTGGTCGCGCGGAGCGAACACCYCAATGAGATCTACCGCGCGCTCACCCACGCGAAGGCGCTCGACGTGCGCACGGTCAACATGGCCCAGGGCAACAAGCAGAGCCGCTTCGTCGCCTGGACCTTCCAGGATGAAGCCTCGCACCGTGCCTGGAACCTCGAGCGTGAGAAAAAACGGACCGCCGGTTACTGAGTACGTCAGCCGGCCACCGATTACCTTTTCAAATCCGTAACTTATCGCCGGTTTCGATAGGCTCAGCCTCTTGTCACGATAACTTCAATCAATTTCTGCAATCTCTGGCCTGCCCGTATAGTCGGCTCTATGCGTTCATAGGCAATGCCGGATTGCGACCCTTCGCGCCGGCCCACCCCAGGAGAAGCGCGAATGACGAACGAAGCGAAGTGCCCGTTCAATCACACCGCCGGCGGCGGTACGACGAACAAGGATTGGTGGCCCAAACAGCTACGCGTGGATCTGCTCAACCAGCACTCTTCCCGATCCAACCCGATGGACCCTGACTTCAACTACGCCGAGGCATTCAAGAAACTCGACCTGGCGGCAGTGAAGAAAGATCTCCTGGCCGTCATGACCGACTCGCAGGATTGGTGGCCTGCCGACTTCGGCCACTATGGCGGACTCTTCATTCGGATGGCCTGGCATAGCGCCGGCACCTATCGCATCGGCGATGGCCGTGGCGGCGGTGGCCGCGGTCAGCAGCGTTTCGCCCCGTTGAACAGCTGGCCCGATAACGTCAGCCTGGATAAGGCACGTCGCCTGATCTGGCCGGTCAAGCAGAAATACGGCCGCAGCATCTCCTGGGCCGATCTCATCATCCTCACCGGCAATGTCGCCCTGGAAAGCATGGGCTTCAAGACGTTCGGCTTCGCCGGCGGCCGCGAAGACACCTGGGAACCGGACCAGGACGTCTACTGGGGTACGGAAACGGAGTGGCTTGGCGGCGACCACCGCTACGGCAAAGGCAAGACCCAGGGCAACGAGCACGACGCCGGCGCGCACGAGGAAGGCGTGATCACGGCCGAGGCCGAGCTGCACGGTATCGAAGAGGATCGCACCGAAGACGGGCGCCTCCTCGAGAACCCGCTGGCCGCGGTGCAGATGGGCCTGATCTACGTCAATCCGGAAGGTCCCGAAGGCAATCCCGATCCCATCGCATCGGCCATCGACATCCGCGAGACGTTCGGCCGCATGGCCATGAACGACGAAGAGACGGTGGCCCTGATCGCCGGCGGCCACACCTTCGGCAAGACGCATGGCGCGGGCGATGCCAAACACGTGTTGAATGAGCCGGAGACCGGTGGTCTCGAAGACCAGGGCTTTGGCTGGAAGAACACGTATGGCAGCGGCAAGGGTGCCGACACGATCACCAGCGGCCTGGAAGTCACCTGGACCCAGACCCCGACGAAGTGGAGCAACCAGTTCTTCGAGAACCTGTTCGGTCACGAATGGGAACTGACCAAGAGCCCGGCGGGTGCGAACCAGTGGGTCGCCAAGGACGCCGAGGAAACCATTCCCGACGCCTACGATGCCTCGAAGCGACACCGCCCCACCATGCTCACGACGGATCTGGCGCTCCGCCTCGATCCCGCCTATGAGAAGATTTCACGGCGCTTCCTCGAGCATCCGGACCAGTTTGCCGACGCCTTCGCACGTGCCTGGTACAAGCTGACCCACCGTGACATGGGACCGCGTGCACGCTATCTCGGCCCGGAAGTACCGCAGGAAGAGCTCCTCTGGCAGGATCCCATCCCCGCCGTGGACCATGCGCTGGTCACCGACAGCGACGTTGCCTCGCTCAAGGCGAAGATCCTCGCGTCAGGCCTTACCATTTCAGAGCTCGTCTCCACGGCATGGGCTTCGGCATCCACCTTCCGCGGGTCGGACAAACGCGGTGGCGCCAACGGTGCACGCATCCGCCTGGCACCGCAGAAGGATTGGAAGGTCAATCAGCCCGCGCAGTTGTCGAAGGTACTGGCGAAGYTGGAAAGCATCCGCTCCGAGTTCAGCACGGGCGGCAAGAAGATCTCCCTTGCCGACCTGATCGTGCTGGCCGGTAGCGCCGCCGTCGAGCAGGCGGCGAAAGATGGCGGGCAAGCGGTCGCGGTTCCTTTTGCCCCCGGCCGTACCGACGCCTCGCAGGAACAGACGGATGTCGAGTCGTTCAGCTCGCTCGAGCCGGTCGCCGATGGCTTCCGCAACTTCCTCAAGGGCAAGTACAGCGTGCCCGCTACGGCGTTGCTGATCGACAAGGCGCAGCTGTTGACCCTTACCGCATCGGAGATGACCGTGCTCATCGGCGGCCTTCGTGTGATCGGCGCGAACGTCGAAGGCGCCTCGCATGGTGTCTTCACCGATCGTCCCGGCAAGCTGACGAACGACTTCTTCCGCAACCTGCTCGACATGCGCACGGAGTGGAAGCAGACCTCGCGCGACACGTTCGAAGGTAGCGAGCGCGGCAAGGGCACCCACAAGTGGACAGCCACGAGTGTCGACCTGGTCTTCGGTTCGCATGCCGTGCTGCGTGCCCACGCCGAGGTGTACGGTAGCTCGGATGCCAACGAGAAGTTCGTCAAGGACTTCGTCGCGGCCTGGACGAAGGTGATGAATCTGGATCGTTACGATCTGAAGAAGTAACGACACCGTAAGGCAGAAGCGCCCGCCCCGGTCTCGTACCCGGGCGGGCTTTTTTGTGGGAGCCAGCTATGC
>NZ_JBFUIT010000354.1:0-3845 GCF_056401735.1 Luteibacter sp. P4_D7_3 | reverse complement strand
AGCTGTGAGGTACTCATGGGTGATCCGAAAACAAAATGGCGATCTTGGTGCCCCTAAGGCGACCTCGTATGATCGCCAAAGTGATCCTTTTGATGGCCTCCTTTCGAAGGCGTTCGAGTTTTGACAGTGCTGACCGATTGAGCAGGCGCTTTGTGATTTGTTTCCGCATTTTGCGATGCGTGCTCGTTCACTAAGGCACTCAGAAGTCCAGCGTACCGCGCGATGCCTCTCAGTCCAGGAGCCAAGTATTCTAGCTATGGGCGCAAGCTCAGCTCCGCCCCGGCCTTGGCGCAGATGGCGGGCGATTTGTTCGTTCAACCCACCCGATACGGAGAGCAGCTCCCTGAACGCGAGGCACCGGACGTGCCCGTGCGGCTCGTTTCGGACCGGGCGAACCTTATCTGTGTCGGTGTGGCCGAAGACATCAAGACTCACCTCGAACTTGGAACTTTCGGTCTGCTCGATGCCAGCCACTGACCGCAAATTCGACTTGCCGAAGAGACGTCCAAATTGATGCTCTCCGGCCCACGATCACGCCGGTCTACGCCGAGGGCGAGTGCCACCCGCCGCCGAGCGCGAGGAAGACCCGGATCTGGTCGAGCGCGACCATGGTCTGCTGGGCCGCCACCGACTGCTGGATGACCAACAGGCTCCGATCGGCGTCGAGCACCGGCAAAAAGCCGCTTCGGCCCGCCTCATAAAGCCGCCGCGCGTCATTCGATGCACGCTGGGCGCTGCGCTCGGTCGCACGCAATCCGGCAAGGCGCTGCAGATCGTCGCCATACGTTGTAAGGCTGGACTCCACCTCACGAAGCGCGGCAAGTACCGTGCCGTCAAACTGTGCAAACGCCGCGTCAATCTGCGCCTGCGCCCCCGCAATGGTGGCCTTCGCGCGCCGCCGGTTGGGGAACTGCCAGGTGATGAGGGGACCAATGGCAAACTTGTACGTGTCGTCGGAATTGAAGTTCTTCATCAGGCCCACGGAAGCCCCAGAAGCCCCCAGTGAGATGCGAGGATATAGGTCGGCCGCGACCACACCAAGGTTGGCCGTCGCCTGGCGAAGTTCCGCTTCGGCACGAGCCACATCAGGGCGCCGTGCAAGCAATGCGCGGCCGTCTCCGGTGGGAATGGCCTGAGTGAGGACGGGCTCCGCGGTGCAGTCAGCGAGGTTCGGCGGGAAACCGGTGGGCGGAACACCCGTAAGGACTGCCAGGCGATAGAGGGCTTCTTTCCGCCGGCTCTCGTAGACCGGGAGCGTGGAGAGCAGTTGTTCTTCTTGCGTCGTAGAGCGGGTCACGTCCAGCGACGTGTTCCGGCCATCACTGAACTGACGCGATGCAAGCTGGGTCTCCTGCCGCTGGATATCGATGGCGCGCCGGGCCACCACCAGTTCCCGCCCGRCCGCGCATGCGCCGATGAAGGCTTGCACCGTCTGGGCGGCGACCGTCATTCGGGTTGCCGCCTGGGCGGCCCGTGCGGCGTCCACGTTGGCGTTTGCAGCCTCGATCGAACGGCGCACCTGGCCGAAGAGGTCAACTTGGTACGACACCGATGCACCGAGCTCATATGTGCGCTCGTTTGGCAGCGGGCCCGCGACCAACTGTTCCTCTGCAGAGTCGCGTGCATAGGCGCCGGCTGCTTGCAGGCCGATCTGGGGCAGGCGGGCATCGCGAGAGACGTCAAGACCCGCCTGCGCACGGGCAAGGTTAGCGACAGCGATGCGGACGTCTGTGTTGGCGGTCAACGCCTGGTCGACGAGGGAATTGAGTTGGGGCGTGCCGTACAGGCGCCACCACTGGTCGATAGCGGGTGCTACGCTGACAGCGGAATTATCTATGACCCGAAATGGGCCTTGTACATCGGGCCGCTCCATGACGGCAGAAGGCGGGCGACGGTAATCAGGCGTGAGCACCGTGCATCCGGCTAGCAGGGTCACGGCTGCAAGCACAAGGGCTCGCCGCCTCATCTCGGATTCCTGATAACGACAGGCCTGATGCGTACGGTTGCCGTGCGCCCGGCAATGGGCAGCACGCCGGCAGGAATCGAATCGAGCCTGACCCGCACGGGGATGCGTTGGGCAAGCCGTACCCAGTTKAAGGTCGGGTTGACGTTGGCAAGCAGCCTCGGGCTGCTGACCGTGTCGCGATCTTCGATACCTCCTGAAATGCTCTCGACATGGCCATGCATGACGGCCGACTCACCCATCAAGATGACATCGACCACGTCACCCACATGGATGCGGGGAATTTTTGTTTCCTCGAAGTATCCCTCCACGCGCAACGACGCAGTGTCGATGAGGGCAAAAACTGGTTTCCCCGCCGTCGCATAATCTCCCGGCTGGAGCTCGATGTTCGACACGATGCCATCCGTGGGTGCCAACACATCCGTCCGGGCGAGATTCAGGTCGGCGGTATCAAGTGCAGCCTGCGCCTGCAGACGGTTGGCAGTGAGCGTGTCGACCTTCATCTGGCTCTCTTCGCGCATCTCGTTGCTGACAAGGTTGCCAAGACGCCGGTTTCTCGCGTTTTCACGACGGGCCTGGTCAATCTGGATGTCGAGCGTGCGCACATTGGCGGCGGCCTGCGCGCGCGCCAGTGTAAATCGGGGATGATCGATGACGAACAAAAGCTCGCCGCGCCTCACGCGCTGGTTGTCCCTGACATGCACCTCCGTGATAAGGCCAGTTACGTCCGGAGTTATCTGGATGGTGTCGGCACGCACGCGCCCGTTGCGGGTCCAGGGGTCCACCTGGTAGTACTGCCACAGGAAATAGCCCGCAAGGCAGGCAGCGAACACCACGACTAGGGTGACGAGGACGCGGATGATTGCGCGCAGAGTGGGACGCATGGCAGCTATCCAGACCATCAGCGGTGGAGCACGGCTGCGAAGCCGGCCCAGAGAACGACAAAGAGGGCGGCATCGGCAAGGCCGGGGTGCCACATCCAAGCATACGCGTGCGTGCGGCCAAGAACCCAGCGGAGCACGAGGTGGCTGACACCGGCGAGCAGTGCTGTCACTAGCGCGCCATGCAAAAAAACCCCGCCGACGTCCCACTCACCGTTCATGGCCGTCTCTCGTGGCAAGAGTGTGGCGTAGACCGACCCAGGCCGACACGCCACGCAGGCGCGAGCGATACGGTATCAGAGCGAGCACCGTCGGCTGCAAGGAGGCAAGCGCATCGGTGACCTGGATAGGCGTTGGTGCGTCGGGTCTGACCGCAAGCATGTCAAAGTAGCGGACCAGCGCTTCTCGCAAGCGCGCAAGGCCGATCGTCCCGGTCTCGTCCATGACGGCACGTAGGGCAATGAGTTCACTGAGGCTCACGCCAATGCGAAGGTCCCGTAGGCTACTGGCCGCCAGTCGCGATGCGGGCGGAATTCTCGGCAAGAGCAACCCGACCCGGTCGAGCATGCGCATAGCAAAGGGGACGACCGAGGCCGGCGGTCGCCTTGCAAGCGCCGACAAGTCGCGCCAGCCGGAGCGGACAATGCGCCGGGCGACCCACTGGCCTTCCATCACCCGGACTGCTTGGGTGAGCAGCAGGGCAACCGTGGTGCCAAGCGATGACGACAGGGCGAGGTTGGCAAACGCTTCCATGTCGCCGTGATAACTCGGCTGGATACCGATGACAGTGGTGGTGACCAGCAGCACCGACAGGGCGCGCAGCGCGTGCCGGGGCACGGTCATGAGTGCTGCGGGAATCGCGATGAGCGGAAAAAGGACAATGGCCAGCGGAATGAAACCGTCGAGCAAGGGCAAGATGGCAAACACGTAAATCGCGCCAATGGGGATAGAAGCAAGTGTCCAGACCAGCATCTTGCGCATGACGGGGGTCTGGTCGTCGA
>NZ_JBFUIT010000353.1:0-3857 GCF_056401735.1 Luteibacter sp. P4_D7_3 | reverse complement strand
CCTCACACATACGGGCTAAAGACCGGGCGACGCTCGCCGATCCTTTCAGGGAGAGCCCGGAGTCGAATCGCCATGCCTGTTCAGCACGCCCGCCACGTCAACCTGCAGACCGTCCTGTCCCAACTCGAAGCCGAGGGCATCGTTGGCTATGCCGAACAGGCCGGGCACCTGGGCAATGTCACCGAGGGACGGCTCGCCGCCATGGCCCAGGGCGGCCCCATCGACATCCTGTTTGCCCAGCACGTGGAGTGGGCCCTGCACCGGCGGCGCGGCTGGATGGACGAGCTGCACGAGAACGATCCGCTGGAAGTTTGAGGGCAAAAAAAGGTTCWTCGCGGMATSCCGGGGACGCCGAAGACGGTGAGGCGCAGAGCCTTCKGCGTGYAGACGTSGCGGCGCAGAGCCTTCGGTGCCCACCCTCGCTGCTCAGACACGTCCTCCGCGTTTCGTACCGGAAAGGCCGCTGCKCGGCCCCTGTTCTTATTGGCCTGCGGCCGCTCCACTTGTGCGGAACTCGCCTCGAGGGTGGGCACCGAAGACTCTTCCCATCCCTGAGGTTCGTGCGGTCGTGCCGACAAAGCATTGCCGCTTCGGCTGCTGGCTCGTCGCCATCGCCAAGGTCAACCGCGTCGCGCCGGTCGCGATCGTCCCCGCGAGACGCCCAGGTGTACGAAGCGACGGCGAAGCCGAGCCCGCGAAGCCGAAGGCGAGCCATGCGCGAGTTGCGAGTTGCGAAAGAATGCCCCGCCCGAAACCCGAGCGCCCGGGCCCCGGTAATCCGCGAAGAACCAAAAAAAAGGCACCCGAAGGTGCCTTTTTTGCGGTTACTCAGTAATCGCGCTTCTTGCGCGGCGGCTTGCCGCCACCGGGACCACCCGCGCCGCCCGGACCACCGGGGCGTGCACCCTGGGGACGGAAGCTGCGCTGCGGCGGACGCGAAGCGTTGCCGCCGTTACCACTCTGCGGGGCTTCGACGCCGTCCCACTCGGCGATCTTCAGCTGCTGCTGGGCGACCCACACCTTCTTCAGGTGGGTGAAGATCTCCGGCGGCATGCCCTCCGGCAGGTCGATCAGGCTGTAGTCGTCACGGATGCTCACGCGACCGATGAACTTCGCCTCGACGCCGCCCTCGTTGGCGATGGCGCCGACGATGTTGCCCGGCTTGACGCCGTGCTCGTGGCCCACTTCGATGCGGTACGTGCGCTTGCCGGCTTCCGTGGTGTGCGGACGCGGCTGGCGCATGCCTTCGCGAACCGGACGACGGTCGTTGAAGTCACCACCGCCCTCGCTGCGCGGACCGCGATCGCGGTCGAAGTCGCGCTGAGGACGCTCGCGATCGAACTCGCGCGGCGGACGCTCGGTGTATTCGCGCTTGGCCGGCGGCTCGAGCAGCAGCGGCTGGTCGCCCTGGGCGATCTTGGCCAGTGCCGCGGCGATTTCGGTGGCGGGAATGTTGTGTTCCTGCTCGAACTTCTCGACCATCTGCTGGAACAGGCCGAGGTCGCCCTGCGCCAGCGTATCGGTGATCTTCTGGTTGAACTTGTTGATGCGCGTGTCGTTGACCGCTTCGATCGTCGGCAGCTGCATCTGTTCGATCGGCTGACGCGTGGCGCGCTCGATCTGGCGGAGCAGGTTCTTCTCGCGCGGGGTGACGAAGAGGATCGCCTCACCACTGCGACCGGCGCGGCCGGTACGGCCGATACGGTGCACGTACGACTCGGTGTCGTGCGGGATGTCGTAGTTCAGCACGTGGCTGATGCGCTCGACGTCGAGACCGCGAGCGGCGACGTCGGTCGCGATGAGGATGTCGAGCTTGCCGGACTTCAGGTTGTCGATCACGCGCTCACGCTGCGCCTGGGCGATGTCACCGTTGATCGCGGCGGCCAGGAAGCCCCTTGCCTGCAGCTTGCTGGCGAGTTCTTCGGTGGCCTGCTTGGTACGGGTGAACACGATCATCGCGTCGAAGCTTTCGGCTTCGAGGATGCGGGTCAGCGCGTCGAGCTTGTGTATGCCGCTGACGAACCAGTAACGCTGGCGAATGTTCGCCGCGGTCGTGGTCTTGTTCTTGATCGTGATCTCGATCGGGTCTTTCAGGTAGGTCTGCGCGATGCGACGAATCGGCGCCGGCATGGTCGCGGAGAACAGAGCGACCTGACGGGTTTTCGGCGTGGCCTGCAGCAGCTTCTCGACGTCGTCGATGAAGCCCATGCGAAGCATTTCGTCCGCTTCGTCGAGGACCAGGAAGCGCAGGCCGGAAAGATCCAGCGTGCCCTTGTCCAGGTGGTCGATGACGCGACCCGGCGTGCCGACGATGACCTGTGCGCCGCGCTTGAGACCCTGCAACTGCGGGCCGTAGCTCTGGCCGCCGTAGATCGGCAGGACCTGGAAGCCGGGCATGTAGGTGGCGTATTTCTGGAACGCTTCGGCGACCTGGATGGCGAGCTCGCGGGTGGGCGCGAGAACCAGCGCCTGCGGCTTGCCGGGTTTCAGGTCGATGCGCGACAGCACGGGCAGCGCGAAGGCAGCGGTCTTGCCGGTGCCGGTCTGCGCCTGGCCGATGACGTCGCGGCCTTCGAGCAGCGGCGGAATGGTGGCGGCCTGGATCGGCGACGGCACTTCGTAGCCGACTTCGGCCAAGACGCGCATCACTTTTTCGTCGAGCGCGAGCGCGCTAAAGCCGGGCTGAGCCGGAGCGTTATCTGTATCGGGGGATGACATGGCGACCTCGAAGAGGGGGCGCGGCGGCGGAAGCGGCGCCGGGCAGTAGCGGTATTGTAGCAGCGATGGGCGCCCGGTGAGGCGGGCCATAGCCACTTGTTGCGTCGGCGTTACACTTCCCGGTCAGCTTTCGTACGGAGAGAAGGGCATGACGACGATCGAGACGGTCTCGGAACAACGCTGCTTCGGCGGCATCCAGGGGTTCTATTCCCATGCATCCGAAGCGTGCGGCGGTACGATGCGTTTTGCGGTTTTCATGCCTCCTGCGGCCGAAAACGGGCCTGTTCCTGTCCTGTGGTACCTCGCCGGTCTGACGTGTACCGCTGAAACTTTTACGATCAAGGCCGGCGCGCAGCGAATCGCTGCGGAGCTCGGCATCGCGCTGGTGATGCCGGATACGAGCCCGCGGGATACGGGCTTCCCCGGCGCCACCGGCGACTGGGAATTCGGTGAGGGCGCAGGCTTTTACCTGGACGCCACCGAAGCACCGTGGTCTTCACGTTTTCGCATGTACAGCTACGTCGTCGACGAACTGCCCCGCGTGGTGGCGGAACGATTCGCATTGGACATGAGCCGGCAGGGCATTTTTGGCCATTCCATGGGCGGACACGGTGCATTGACCATCGCACTGCGCAATCCCGGCCGTTACCGTTCGGTGTCAGCGTTCGCACCTATCGTCGCGCCCGCCAGCGTGCCGTGGGGCGAGAAGGCATTCCCGCGCTATCTCGGTGAGGATCGCAAGGGCTGGGCCCTGCACGATGCCACCCAGTTAATCAGGGACGGCGCCCGTTTCGACGGCCGGATCCTTATCGACCAGGGTGAAGCGGACGGCTTCCTGACGAAGCAATTGCAGCCCCAGCGATTCGAGGCGGCCTGCGAAGAAGCGGGCCAGCCGCTCCAGTTGCGCATGCAGCCTGGCTACGACCACAGCTACTACTTCATCCAGACCTTCGTGGAAGACCACCTGCGCCACCACGCGAAGGCGCTCGCTGCATGAGCGAACCCATCCGCATGCGGACGCCAAGAACGGTGATCCGCCTTCTCGATCCGGAAGAGGCCGAGTTACTGCGCCGCTACCGTGTGGAGAATCGCGAGCACCTGCGACCGTGGGAGCCCTTGCGGACCGAAACGCACTACAC
>NZ_JBFUIT010000352.1:0-3940 GCF_056401735.1 Luteibacter sp. P4_D7_3 | reverse complement strand
AGGGAGGCCAGGGCGAGGAGCCGGCGGCCCTTGGAAAGGGCTTTCGACGGCAAGATGTGCACCATCACTCGTTATCCTCTTACAGGTTTGCGAGATATTGTCGATATATGAAGGTCTAGGGAGACCTCGTCTCGATTGTAATGCGAACGCCCGGGGGTTTAGGTGGATATCGGTTATTTCCTGAAGCTAATGGTGGACAAGGGCGCGTCGGACATGTTCCTGACGACCGGTGCCCCTGTGAACATCAAGGTGGAAGGCAAGCTCTACCCGTTAGGAAACACAGGCCTGCCCAGCGGCATGGTCAAGAAAATCGCCTATTCGCTCATGGACGAGGGCCAGGTGCCCCAGTTCGAGCGCGATCTCGAGCTCAACATGGCCCTGGCCGTGAAAGAGGCGGGGCGCTTCCGCATCAACGTCTTCAAGCAGCGCGGCGAGATCGGCATGGTCATCCGTGCCATCAAGAGCGAGATTCCGTCGCTTGAAGAACTGCGCCTGCCCACGATCTTCCGTGACCTGATCATGGAGCCGCGCGGGCTGATCCTCTGCGTCGGTGCCACGGGGTCGGGCAAGTCGACCACGCTGGCCGCCATGCTGGACCACCGCAACAACAACAGCTCGGGCCATATCCTCACCATCGAGGATCCCATCGAGTACCTGCACCGCCACAAGCGCTCGATCATCAACCAGCGTGAAGTGGGCCTGGACACGCACAGCTACCACGAGGCGTTGAAGAACGCGATGCGTGAGGCGCCGGACGTGATCATGATCGGCGAGATCCGCGACACGGAGACCATGGAGGCCGCCATCGCCTTCTCGGAAACCGGTCACCTGTGCCTGGCCACCCTGCATTCGAACAATGCGGACCAGACGCTCGAGCGCATCCTGAACTTCTTCCAGGAGGCCTCGCACAAGAACGTGCTGATGAACCTCGCCCTGAACCTGCGTGCGGTGATCAGCCAGCGTCTGGTGATCGGCAAGGACGGCCGCCGCATGCCGGCGACCGAGGTGCTGCTGAACACCCCGCTGATCCGCGACATGATCCGCCGCGGCCAGATCCACGAGGTGAAGGACGCCATGGACCGCAGCCTGCAGGAAGGCATGCAGACCTTCGACCAGTCGCTCTACCGGCTGTTCAAGGACGGCCACATCACGCTCGAAGAAACCCTGAACAAGGCCGACTCGCGCGATGGCCTGGCCCTGAAGATCCGCCTGTCCGAGGGTTCGTCGAGCAACGAGTTTGCATCGAGCGATCCGTACGGTATCGGGGTTTAAGGGCTCTTCTGTGTAGGAGCCGATTCATCGGCGATGGGTGCTCGCGGCAACGATGACTGCCGCCACATCTGGCCCGCTGCCGCGGGATCGCCGATGAATCGGCTCCTACATCACCTGCCCCGCCTTACTGGGCGTCCGGCTGCGCCTCGGGCGCGGCCTGCTGGAACGCTTCCAGCGCCTGGCATGCCTCGACCACCCGGCGGATCGTCGGGTAGGGCGCCAGGTCCACGCCCCAACGCACCGAGTTGTAGAACTGCGGCACCAGGCAGCAATCGGCCAGGGTCGGCGTGTCCCCGAAACTGAAGCGTCCCGACGGCCCCTGCGCCAGCAACGCCTCGATGCCATCGAAGCCCTGCTTGATCCAGCGCCGCGACCACGCCTCCTTGACCGGCTGGTCCGCACCGAACTCCGCCTCAATGGCTCTGAGGACGCGCAGGTTCCCCAGCGGGTGGATATCCGTGCCCACGGCCTGCATCAGCTCCCGGACACGCGCCCTGCCCAGCGCGTCGCCCGGCATGAGCGGAACCTCGGGGCGGGTCTCGTCCAGATATTCCAGGATGGCCATGGACTGGCGGATCGTGCGGTCGCCATCGAGCAGGGTCGGCAACTGGGCCTGGGGGGAAATTTCGCGGTAGGCGGGCTTGAGGTGTTCACCGCCTTCGTTGATCAAGTGCACCGGACGGGCCTCGTACGGCAGGCCCTTAAGGTTCAGGGCGATCCGGACACGGTAGGCAGCGCTGGAGCGCCAGTAGGTATAGAGGACGATGGCCATGGGGCTTCCTTGTGAGAACGAGGCGGATTCTAGATCGCCCCCCAATTACAATGGGCGTTTCTCCGAACCGAACCTGGAGTCCAACGTGTCCGTCATCCGCATGCAAGACCTCGACCTGCGCGGCAAGCGCGTCCTGATCCGCGAGGACCTCAACGTCCCGGTCGAAAACGGAAAGATCACCTCCACCCAGCGCCTGGATGCTTCCCTGCCGACCATCGTCGCCGCGCGCGACGCCGGCGCGAAGGTCATGGTCATCTCCCACCTGGGCCGGCCGAAGGAAGGCGAGTTCGATGAAGCCTCCTCGCTCAAGCCGGTCGCCGAGTGGCTGGGCAAGAAGCTCGGCAAGGACGTCCGTCTCGTGCGCGACTACCTCGATGGTGTCGAGGTCGCCGAGGGCGAAGTGGTGGTGCTCGAGAATTGCCGCATGAATGCCGGCGAAGGCAAGGACGACGAGACCCTGTCGAAGAAGTACGCCGCGCTGTGCGATGTCTTCGTCATGGACGCCTTTGGTACAGCGCATCGCGCCCAGGCCTCCACGCACGGTGTGATTCGCTTCGCTCCGATCGCCGCCGCCGGCCCGCTGCTGGCAAAGGAACTCGACGCGCTGGGCAAGGCTCTGGAAAACCCGGACAAGCCGCTCCTGGCCATCGTCGCCGGCTCCAAGGTGTCGACCAAGCTCGAACTGCTGCAGAATCTCGTCGGTCGTGTGGATCAGCTCATCGTCGGCGGTGGCATCGCCAACACCTTCATCCTCGCCGAAGGCCACAAGGTCGGTAAGTCGCTGGTCGAAGCCGATCTGCTCGACATCGCGAAGAAGATCATCGCCGACGCCAAGTCGCGTGGCGCCGACGTGCCGGTGCCCACCGACGTGATCGTCGCCACCGAGTTTTCCGCCACCGCGAAAGCCACGATCAAGAACGTGACCGAGGTCGCCGACGACGAGATGATCCTCGACATCGGTCCCGACACCGCGAAGCGCTACGCCGAACTGATCGCCAAGGCGGGCACGGTCGTCTGGAACGGCCCCGTCGGCGTGTTCGAATTCGACGCCTTCGGCAAAGGCACCGAAACACTCGCCCGCGCGATTGCCGCCTCGAAAGCCTTCTCCATTGCCGGCGGCGGCGACACGCTGGCGGCCGTGGATAAATACGGCATCGAAGACGGCGTCTCCTACATCTCCACCGGCGGCGGCGCCTTCCTCGAGTTCCTCGAAGGCAAGGAACTGCCGGCCGTCGTCGCGCTGAAGGCCCGGGCGGAGAAGCAGTAATGCTCTTCCTCTTCGATCTCGATGGCACCCTCATCGACTCTGAAATCGGCATCTTCGCCGGCGTACGCCATTCCCTGGCGGCCGTCGGCGCGGAGTCGCCGGATGACGCCGCCTTGCGGGCCTGGGTTGGCCCGCCGCTGCGCGTAAGCTATGCCGCCATTCTCGGCGACGACAACGAACGCATCGAAGCCGCCGTGGCGGCGTACGGCGAGCGCTTCCGCGATGTGGGCTGGTCGGAACACACCGTGTACGACGGTATTCCCGAACTGATCGCTTCGCTGTCTGCTGCCGGCCATCGCCTCGCCGTCGTCACCAGCAAGYCCCTCCCCCATGCTGGCCCGATCATCGCCCACCTGCCCTTCGGCCACTTCTTCGAGCGCGTCTACGCACCCGACCTGTCCACTGCGCACAGCGAGAAGGCCACGATGATCGCCGCCGCGCTCGCCGACTTCGACCAGCCGGCCGAAGACACGATCATGATCGGCGACCGTCTTTACGACATGGAAGGCGCCGTCGCCAATGGCGTGCGGGGCATCGGCGTGCTCTGGGGCTTTGGCGATCGCCGAGAGCTGGAAGGCGCGGGCGCGTGGAAGATTGCCGACAAGCCGGCCGATATCGCGACGTACACC
>NZ_JBFUIT010000351.1:0-3948 GCF_056401735.1 Luteibacter sp. P4_D7_3 | reverse complement strand
CTGCACGGCCCGATCACGCTCGACGACGACTTCCGAACGCAGGCGTTCGATCTGGGCAGCCTTCGTGGCCTCGGCTCGCTCGAAGACATCGACCTCTGCCGCAAGCCTGTCCGCTCTGCGCCGCGCAAGACCAAGGTTGCGGCGCAGCGTCGCGACTTCCAGCATGTATGCGCCAAGCATCGCACCGTCGACCTCGTTTTCGCCTTCCGTCACCTGGACGAGGGCATCGAGATGCTGCGTGGCGCTCGCGAGTTGCTCATCCAGCCCTTTCGCCCACCTGGCGACATCCTGGTGTTCCGCGACGAGCCTCGCGTAATTCCCGCGCGCGTCGTGGAGCTCTACATCCAGCCCGCGCGCCCAGACGGCGACCTGCTCGTGCTCCGCCAGCAGCGCATCGTGATGACGCTGCAGGGCGGCCAGATGTCCTCGCAGTTCCTGAAGATCATGAAGTGCGGGAACCAAGGCACCTTCCGTCGCGCTGGCAATAGAAATCGGCATGCGCCCAGCGGCAAACGTCTCGCTCGAAAGGTCCGAGCGACCGTTCGAGACAGCAGCCTGGAATTGGCGCTCCTTCGCTACGTAGCGATCGAGATCACCAGGGAGGAGCAAGAGATCCTCGCCGCACTCCCGCATCGCATCGGCAATGAACGACGAGACGAGCGCGTGCTTCGGGTCGAAAGGCCGCGCAACCGATACGCAACCCGAAATGAGCTCCAGCAATCCACGGAACGCCAGAAAACCAAGCGGCACCGGATGAGTGCTGCGCCACTCCAGATCGATGAACCGGGGCTCTCCATCCGCCGCCTGCACAAGGTTGTGGGGCACCAGGTCGATGGCATCACCGGGCAGCATGGTCTCCGCGCTGTAGCGGGACAGGCGCAACGTATCCAGGTCGATCCCGACATGGATGGCCACGGCGTCAAGCCAGCGACGGACCCAGGCACCCACGTCTTCGATACGCCACCCATCGCGAAGGAGGGTTTCGTAGATCTCATCGGTAAGCGTGCGTCCGTGCACGTAGCTTTCGTCGGCGGGATGGCAGGCATAGGTACCGCTCTCGCGTTCGACGCCTTCGACCAGGAAGTTCCTGCGCACCCATGCACCGGCGGAGCCGTGCTCGAACGTGGCCTGCTTGGCGAACTGCCGAGCACGTTCCGTCGAGAAGTGATAAGCGGAGACCTTCGCATTCTCCTCGCCGAAGAGCTCGACGGCGTCCGCGGTATGTGCGACCACAAGGAACGAGTTGGCGACATCGACCAGCAGGTTATTGCGCGCCATGACCTCCCAGGTCCGATCAATCGCGAACAGGGGCGGCCGGCCGAACTGGGGATCTTTGGTCGATGAAGCAGCCGCGAGAGCAGCGCCGCCGTCGAAACCCGGCATCGCATCGTCGCCCCGGGCAAGCAGGACAGACGTAGGAAGCTTGTAATCCGGGAAGGGCAAGGCGAAACCGACATCCGCGAACCCTGCTTCGCGAATCAGGCGCGCTAGCGCACCGCGCCCGTACGTGCGTGCGCCGGTGTTCGCATACAGGTCGGCGACGCCCAGCATGGGCCTGCCAAGGTGATCCTCGGGAGCTCCCGCGAAGTACTTCAGACCGAGCTGGTTCTCGATCGCCACGAGTAGCACGCCACCGGGCTTCAACAACTTCCGCGCGCACTCGAGCCAGTGCCGGGCGGCGTCCGGTCGATCGGAAAAACGCTCCGCATACTCCAACACGCCAATCAGGGTGACCGCGTCGAACCTGGCGGTGGTGTCGAACGCCTCAAGGTTCTCGACCACCACGTTGACCGAAGAGAGGTCCTCACAGCGCTTCGCGGCAACGCGCGCGCGCCGTGGCGACGGCTCGATCGCAACGACTGAGCGCGCCGTCTCACCGAGGTAGCGCGTGATGGCGCCACAGCCTGCGCCGATTTCGAGCACGTCTCCACGCAGGAGATTCGCCAGCGGGCGCATGAGGTTCGCACGTCGCGAGCTCAGGTAGTACCGCGTGGGCCAGTCCGAAATCTTATCGGCCAGCTCCGCCGACAGGACCGATCTGTCAGCACACGCGGCGATCAGCGCGAAGAGGTTTTCCTCGACGGCTTCCCCATCCGAGTAGGCCCACTCATGGACCGCGTCTGTGCGCAGCCAGCAGCGGGACGCTTCGTCGAAGCGGTAGTTTGCGAGGCTTCTTGCCGGATCGAATGTATGAGTCATAGGAATTGCAGTCGGGCGCCAAGATCCGTAATGCCGATAAAGGCGAGATCGGGCTCCACGCAGAGGTGAATGGCGTCGTATCGACGATCATGAGGCGCGGCTTCGCCGCTGCCGTCGCGGCTGGCGATGCCCACCGAGAGGAAATAGTCGCCGGGTGCGCAGTTAAGCGAAAACTGGCAAAGCACCACGCCGGAATGCCCGGCTTCCCCCGCGGGGAAGGCTTCCTCCATCAAGGCCATCTCGGTGTTGGTTCCATACACCGTCAGACCTTCCTTGGTTTTCAACGTGACGCCCAGGATGGGGCGAACCATGTCTGTCTTGAAACGGAAACGCAGGTACAGCGAAATCTCGGCTCCGCTTCGAACAACCTGCGGAAACGCCTCGTCACCGGCAAACACGGCGAAATCCATGATCTCGGCACAACCGTCGCCCCAACGATGCTCGTAAGGATTATAGGAAGGCCTGGACGTGAAGAAGGCGTCATGACGCTCGCCAAAAGCCGGATCGAGGGCGTGAAGCTGGGGACTCACCGAAGCATCCCCCGCGTGTTCGCCGGTCTTCTCGATGACTTGCTCGTTCTTCTGACGCCCATAGAGAAGATCGAGATATCGGTTCACCACGGGACGCGGCGCACCGTCTTCGAGCTTGTGACCCTGGTCGATCAGGATGGCGCGGTCGCAGTGTGTCACCACCTGCTCGGTGGAGTGCGTGACTAGCAGGATGGATGTCCCACGTTCACGCAAGGTCTTCAGGCGCGCGAAGCATTTGGCCTGGAATCTGGCGTCGCCTACGGCGAGCGCCTCATCGACGATAAGCACATCGGGGTCGATCTGCGCCTGGACAGCAAATGCCAGCCGCACAGTCATGCCGCTGGAGTACGTCTTGACCGGTTGATGGACAAAATCACCGATATCCGCGAAGGCCAGGATGTCATCCAGCTTGGCATTGACTTCCTCGCGGGAAAGGCCGAGCAACGACGCATTAAGGAAGACGTTCTCCAGGCCGGTGAACTCCGGATTGAAGCCCGAACCGAGTTCGAGAAGCGCAGCGACGCGCCCGGCCACGGATGCCTCGCCAGAGGTCGGTGCGACGGTCCCGGCGATGATCTGCAACAAAGTGGATTTGCCGGATCCGTTGCGTCCGATCAGCGCCACGCATTCGCCGCGGCGAACACTGAACGACACGCCGTGGAGAGCCCAGAATTCCTTGAAGTAACGTGCCTCGCCTGCAGACATCATTCGCCGCGCACCGGACATGACCATCTGCTTGAGGCGATCGACGGGCTTCGCATAAATCTCGTAACGCTTGCTGACGTTGTCGACCTTGATGACCAGATCGTCAGATGACATCGGCAAAACCCCTTCGCGTCGCGTGGAAGGCAAGCCAACCGAACCAGGCCATGCACAAGGAAGCCAGCAGGTACACCACGGTGTCCTGCCATGCCGGCAGCTGTCCCCAGAGGATCACGCCCCGCGCCGACTCCACGATGAAGGTGAGCGGATTGAGCGACAGCACCCAGCGGTACTGCTCAGGAAGACTGGTCCGCGGGTAGAAAATCGGCGCGAGGAACACCAGCGACATGGTCATGACCGTCATGATTTGCTGGGTATCGCGAAAGTACACGCCGAGCGCGGAAAACAACCAGGTCACGCCCGCGATCATGGGAAGGAAAAGCAGCATGACCAGCGGAAACAGGACGGCGGTCGCTGCGATATGCGTGCCCGTGAGAATCATCGCCACAACCAGGAC
>NZ_JBFUIT010000350.1:0-3970 GCF_056401735.1 Luteibacter sp. P4_D7_3 | reverse complement strand
TGTTGTAACCCAGCGACGCGTCGATCGTCGGCAGATGGCCGGCGCGGGCGGAGGAGATGCTGTGCTCGCTCGACTCGACGCTGTACTGAGCGGCGAGAATGCTCGGGCTGCTCTTGACCGCTTCGGCCACCCAGGCCTTCGGATCGTTCGGGGTCGGGGGATCCATTGGCAGCTGCTCACGCAGCTTCTTCAGGTTGTCCGCCGGCTTGCCGGTGATCTGGGTGAGGGCTTCGCGCGAGTCGGCCAGGGTGTTCTCAGCCGTGATGACGGAGGCGACCGAGGTGTCGTGCTGGGCCTTGGCGTCCTGCACGTCCGTGATGGCGGACAGGCCGACGTCGAAACGCTGCTGCGCCTGTTCCAGCTGGCGGGCGAGGGCCTGCTCGTTGGCCTTGGCGAAGGTCAGGGCGTCGTCGTTGGTCAGGACCTGGAAGTAGGCCGTGGCCACGCGCGTCGCCAGCTGCTGGAGGGCGGCTTCGTACGTCGCGTTCTGCGAGTTGGCGGACGAATGCGCCGCCTGCAGGTCGGCGATCTGGCTGAAATTCAGCACGCTCTGGGTCACCGTCGCGCTCAGCGTACGCTCGCGGGTGTGGCCGATGTCGCTGCTCAGCAGCGGATTGCCGTTGCCGTCGAGGAGCGGGTTACCAGCGGCGTCGGTCAGCACCGAACGCGAGGGGCCTGCCGGGTTGGACTGGGTAATACCGACCGAGCCGTTGACCTGAGGCAGCAGCAACGCGCGTGCCTGATCCACGCCTTCGCCGGTGGCGAGACGGGTGGAATCGGCCTGCGACAGCACCGGATCGTTTGCACGCGCCTGGCGGTAGGCGTCGAGCAGGTCTTCAGCATGGCTCGCGAACGGCGTCGCGGCCAATGCAAGCGCGACGGTGAGCAGCTTCAAGCGCATGATTTCGCCTCGTGGGTGATGGGTAATCTTGTGGGTCAGAGCACGAAGCGCTTCACCGGCGCAGCGTGCGCCAGGTAGGGRAGGTCCGTTTCAAACAGCGATTCCTCGCGGAAGCGACCTTCACCCTCGTGGGTGAGGAGCACTGCCGTCTGCGCGGGGGAATCGCCGCGTACGACGAACATGCGCCCACCCGGCTTGAGCCAGCGCACGAACTTTTCGGGAACCGTGTGCACGGCACCGGTAATGACGACGGCATCGAAAACACCGGTCGGGTTGTAGCCGTTGACGGCCTCGGCGGTCTCCAGCGAGACGTTGGTCACCCCGGTCGCGGTGAGGCGCTGGCGAGCGGCCTCGACGAAGTCGGCGTGCATGTCGATGCTGGTCACGTGGGCGGAGAGGCGGGCGAGGCAGGCGGTAAGAAAGCCCGAGCCGGTGCCGATTTCGAGCACGGCGTCGGTCTTCTTCAGCTCCAGAGCCTGCAGCACGCGGCCTTCCACCACCGGCTTCATCATCACCTCGCCGTGGCCCAGGGGCAGGGTGAGGTCGGCAAAAGACACGTTGCGGTGGGCCGCTGCGACGAAGTCTTCGCGGCGGATACCCTTCAGGGTCTCGAGGACGTCGAAGTCCAGGACTTCCCACGGGCGAACCTGGTTTTCAACCATGTTCTGCCGGGCCTGCTCGAAATTCATCGCCATGGTGTTGGATTCCGTACGAAAAGCTATAAAAAGGTTCGAAAGGATAAGCGTTCGTAGCCCGCTTTCCCAATGTGTTAAGGCTGCGGTCCCCGCGCCACTCCTACTAAGTGCCGGAAGTCACCGGACAGAACTGACGGAAGTCATGTCCCGCCCTACGGTGGCTCGCTGGCGCCTGAACGGCGGGTGGCGCAAGTGCCTGATGCCCATGGGAACGGTAAGGGCCGGCCCCACTTCATTCTAAGGTAGACGGGCGGCCAGACCCTTACTTTTTCCTGCGGCGTGAATGACAACCATGACGTGCTGGAAATAACTGAACCGCTGCGTATAATAAAGTCATAATTTTTGTTTGTGAAGGTGTAGCCATGAACGCCAGCCCGAAAATGAAAACGCAGGGTCCCGGGCGTCCGAAGGATATGGAGAAGCGCGCGGCCATCCTCGATGCCGCCAAGGCGCTCTTCACCCAGGGCGGCTTCGCGGGAACCAGCATGGACGCCGTCGCGGCTTCCGCGGGCGTCTCCAAGCTCACCGTCTACAGCCATTTCGGCGACAAGGACAACCTCTTCCGCGAGGTCATCCGCGCCCACGTTCAGGAACGCCTCCCGGACGATCTCTTCGACTTCAGCCCGGGCGCGGACATCCGCGTAACCCTGAATAACATCGCCAGCCGCCACGCGGCGATGGAAACGAACGTCGAATCGGTCGGCACCTTCCGCGCCATCCTTTCCGACTGCCAGGCCGGCGGTAACCCGCGTTTCGGCCGGCTGGTATGGGAAGAAGGCCCGGTGCGCATGCACAAGCTGATGCAGCGCCTGCTCGACGGCGCCACGGAGCGCGGTCAGCTCGAGATAGCCGACACCTCGCGCGCCACCACGCAGTTCCTGGCCCTGCTCAAGGGCGACCTGCTGCTGCGTCGCCTGTTCGGTTGCGAAGACTGCGCCGTGCAGTTCGGCGAAGAGGTCAAGGCCAATGCCCTGGCCGCTGTCGAGATGTTCATCCGCGCTTACGAGCCGCGCCCGGACTGCTGAGCGCTCGCGTCCGACACCCGCTTCGTGGTTGAATCCCCCTCGAAGCGGGGGTGCCCAAGCGATTGCGCGGGCTGAGAGAGTCCCTTCGAACCTGATCCGGTCCGTACCGGCGTAGGAAGCTTCGTCCACGGGTAACGTGCGTCCGCGCACGTGTGCTTCCGTGGCGGCGCCGTCCGCTTCTCCCCTTATCCGCAAGGAACGAGAAGCCAATGAACGCCATGCCCTCCGATCTTGCCCGCGCCGCGCGCGAGCTGTCCGAAGCCGTTACCACGCCGATCGCCGGCTCGCGCAAGATCCACGTGACCGGCAGCCGCCCCGATCTGCGCGTGCCGCTGCGAGAGATCGTCCAGGCCCCCACGCCGACCCTGTTCGGCGGCGAAGAAAATCCCCCGATCGTGGCCTACGACACCTCCGGTCCCTACACCGATCCCGAGCACGCCGTCGATCTGGCCAGCGGTCTCCCGGCACTGCGTGCGCGATGGATCGCCGAACGGGGTGATGTCGAGCGTCTGGATGGCCTGTCTTCCGCCTTCGGGCGGGCGCGTGCCGACGATGCGCGCCTGGACCCCATCCGCTTCGGTACCCAGCGCATGCCCCTGCGCGCCAAAGCCGGCGCCAATGTCACGCAGATGCACTACGCACGCCGCGGCATCGTGACGCCGGAGATGGAATACATCGCCATCCGCGAGAACCAGCGTCTGGAGGCCCTCGTCGACAGCGCGCTTCGCGTTCAGCATCCGGGCGAATCCTTTGGTGCCTCGCTGCCGAGCCGGATCACGCCCGAATTCGTGCGCGATGAAGTGGCACGTGGCCGCGCGATCATCCCCGCCAACATCAACCACCCGGAAGTCGAGCCGATGATCATCGGCCGCAACTTCCTGACCAAGGTCAACGCCAACATCGGCAACAGCGCGGTGAGTTCGGGCATCGCCGAAGAGGTGGAGAAACTGGTCTGGGCGATCCGCTGGGGCGGCGACACGGTGATGGATCTCTCCACCGGCAAGCACATCCACGAAACACGCGAGTGGATCATCCGCAATGCGCCGGTGCCCATCGGCACGGTGCCGATCTACCAGGCGCTGGAGAAAGTAGGGGGCGTCGCCGAAGACCTCACCTGGGAGATTTTCCGCGATACGCTGATCGAGCAGGCAGAGCAGGGCGTCGACTACTTCACCATCCACGCCGGCGTGTTGCTGCGCTACGTGCCGCTCACCGCCAAGCGCGTCACCGGTATCGTCTCGCGCGGCGGCTCGATCATGGCCAAGTGGTGCCTGGCGCACCACCGCGAGAACTTCCTCTACACGCACTTCGAAGACATCTGCGAGATCATGAAGGCCTATGACGTGTCC
>NZ_JBFUIT010000349.1:0-3988 GCF_056401735.1 Luteibacter sp. P4_D7_3 | reverse complement strand
GTCCCACGGTCGTTCCGACGCGTGGGCGCCACGACGTCTCTCTTGGTAATGGCACGAGGCCGGCATCCGTACGCGGATTCCGTAGGACGCCTCTCTCATCTTCATGCGTCTGCCTGGGCGAGGCAGACGTGCGTGCGTCATCCGCAGGGATGTCGCCGTGGATATCGCCCATCCCCCTTGCCAGAGAGAGATAGTCATGGAAAACGTTTCCGTCCTGCATCGCATTGCCAAAGCACCGACGCTTCCTGAATTCGTTCAACGCAGGGTCGACAAATTTCACAACGAACGGGTTGCCATCGACTGGGGCGGCCGTCACATTTTGCGGGGCCGGCAATCGACGGATGCCGACCTGATGCTCCAGAGCAACGATTACCTGGCCATCGCAGGGCATCCCGCTATCGTCGAAGCACAGCGCGAGGCGCTGGCCAGCGGCGGCCTCGGCATGATGATGTCGGCGCTGTTCCAACAGCACGCGGATGACCCGCTGCATCGTGTCGAGGGTGAGCTCGCCCGTGCGGTCGGCAGCGAGGACGGCATCCTCGCCCAGTCCGGCTTTGCCGCCAACGTGGGACTTATTCAATCGATCGCGGGTGAGCGCGTACCCGTCTACGTGGACATGCTGGCCCACGCTTCGCTGTGGGAAGGCATTCGCAGCGCCGGTGCCAGGGCGGTCTCCGTCCTCCACAACGACATGACCCACCTCGAGCGACAGGTGATGCGAAATGGCCCCGGCGTCATCGTCGTCGACGCCGTATACAGCACCAACGGCAGCGTGGCGCCCCTGGTCGAGATTGCCCGCGTCGCCCATGAGCACGGCTGCGTACTGGTCGTCGACGAGTCCCATTCCCTGGGTACGCATGGCGTGCGTGGCGAAGGCCTGGTGGCCAGCCTCGGCCTCAATCACCGCGTCCACTTCATCACCGCCAGCCTGGCCAAGGCGTATTGCTCGCGCGCCGGCTTCATCGCCTGCACCACGGCGTTCAAGGACTACTTCGGCTGCGAGGCCCTCCCGGCGATCTTCAGTTCCTCCCTGTTGCCCCATGAACTGGCCGGTCTTTCCGCTTCGCATCGGGTCATCCAGTCGGAGGGCTGGCGTCGCCAGCGCCTGAGGCAGGTCACGCGACGCGTGCGCAGCGAGCTGACCGAACTGGGCTATCCCATCGCCGACGGCACCGAGCAGATCGTCGCGTTCGAAGCCGGCGTGGAGATCCTTACCGGGCGCGTGCGCGACGTCATGGAACACCACGGCGTGTTCGGTTCGGTGTTCAGTGCGCCTGCCACCACGGCCAACCGCTCATTGCTGCGCCTGACCCTGAATGCAGGCATGAGCGACGCCGATGTGGAGCGCCTGATCGACGTGTGCCGCGTGGCACGCGATGCCCTGGACCTGCCTGCATGGAGTGCCACGCGCCGGTTGTCTCGAGAGGCGGCCCGATCACTGTCGACCGAAGTGGCCTGACCTCAGGCGCGGGCGCATCCCTTTGCACTCAGTGCAACGAGACGCGCCCGCGCAGGATGTCCCAGAACATCGCCCAGTCACCCATCAAGCTATACAGGGGATGCTTGAAGGTGGCGGGGCGATTCTTCTCGAAGACGAAATGCCCCACCCATGCGAAGCCGTAGCCGCCGACCAGCGCCAGCCCTAACCAGCGCAGCTGGCCGGTGGCGACGAGCATCGCCAGCGCCGCCAGCACGACCCAGCTTCCGGCGAAATGCAGGCGCCGGCAGCGGACGTCGGCGTGCTCGCCCAGGTAGTAGGGATAGAAGTCGCGGAAACTGGCAAAGCGTGCCATCACGAAGCTCCGTTCAATACGTGGGCAGGGGAATCCGCTCGTACGCATCGCCGGGAACGATCGGAAAACGACCTTCCGACCACTCCACCTTGGCCGCCTCGATCAACGCCGGCGAACTCGCGACGAAATTCCACCACAGATGGCGCTCGCCATCGAGTGGTGCGCCGCCGAACAGCATGATCAGGGAAGGCTCGCGAGCCGTGAGCACGGGAGGCTCGCCGTCGACGGCCACGCCCATATCCAACGCACCGAGCTCGAGGTCGCCAAAGCGCGCGGCTCCTTCGACCACATAAGCGCCCCACTCTGCATGCTGCTCCGGCATGGTCAGCGTCGCTCCCGCCTCGAGACGCGCTTCGACGAAGAACATCGGCGCGTAGACGTGCACGGGAGACGTTACGCCGAAGGCATCGCCGGCAATAACAACCAGCCTGGCGCCATCACGCGTCACCCTCGGCAGCGTGTCGGCGCCGTGGTGGTGGAACTCGGGATCGATGCGCTCGTGGGATTTAGGCAGGGCCACCCACACCTGGATGCCGTGCAGGTTCTGCCCATGGTGACGCTCGTCCGGCGGCGTGCGTTCGGAGTGCACGATCCCACGCCCCGCCGTCATCCAGTTCACGTCACCCGGATGGATATCGACGGCGCTGCCCAGACTGTCGCGGTGGCGGATCGCGCCGGCGAACAGCCAGGTGACCGTGGCCAGCCCGATGTGCGGGTGCGGGCGCACGTCCATGCCGGTGTCTTCGCCAAAGGCGGCCGGGCCCATCTGGTCGAAGAAGACGAACGGACCGACGTGCCTGGCCTTCAGGTGCGGAAGCATGCGCCGCACGACAAACCCGCCACCGAGATCGCGCTGCTTACCGTCGATGGGGACCGTGGTCATGGTGACGTCTCTTCGCTGGCCGGAGGTAAGCAAGCGTAGCCGATGCACCGTGGGCGACGCTTGTTTCCGTCCACGGGCTAGTGGGCGCGCATCCATCCGGCAACGCGACGCGCTATATCCGTCGGCACCTTCATCCAGGCGAAATGGTCCGCAGGCACGCCGGCGATATCTTCCGGTGCGATCACCTCGACGCGCCGCGGCGCCTCCGGCATCTTGCCGAGCAGAAAATCCAGCGATGCTTCGGGACCGAACCAGTCGTCGCGCAGACGCAACGCGAGAACGGGGCGGTGTTGTCGGCGCAACGCCGCTTCCAGATCCATGTCGATGCCTCGACCGGCGTAGCGTCCGGTGCGACCTGTACGTGTCCAGTCACTGATAACGCCTCGCGCTTCGTTGCCGCCGAAACCTACCCGGCGGCCCGGCAGTCGGCCCACCAGGTTGGCAAGCAGTGGCGCGGCGACCAGCGCCAGTCCGACCCACAGTTTGAAACAGCGCCAATAGGGGGATCCGCTACCAATCAGAACCAGGCCAGCCAACGGGTGCGGGGTGGTCGCGGCAAGCAGGGTCGCCATTTGTCCGCCCAGGCTGTGTCCGCCGACGTAGAGCGGCACGTCCGGGATCGCCGCGCGCAGGGCGTTCAGACTGGTCGGCAGGTCGTCGGTGAGGAGTTCGCGGTAACCCCAGTTGGCGCGTCGGCTGGCTCGGCGATCGCTGGATCCGATGCCACGCCACTCGTGCACCGCAACGGCGATGCCCTGGGCAGCGAGGGCCACGGCGAGGGGTTCGTAATGACGGGCGGCCACGCCGAGTGCGGGCACCCAGAGCAAGGTGGCGAATGCGTCCCCATCGGGGCGATGAAGGACCAGATCGGCGAAAGCGCCGTCGGCCGTATGCAACCCGATCGCCTCGCACGGAGGGCGTTCCAGGGTGGCGGTTATTTCGGGATGATCAGTCATGCAGCCAAAAGCCCCCTCGGAGCGCGAGCACCGAGAGGGCTGAAGTCTTGCAAGAACGAGCGGCGTTAGCCAGCCCGAACAGAGTTACTTCGGATTGACGTTGTCCGCCTGCGGGCCCTTCTGGCCCTGGGTCACGGTGTACTCAACCTTCTGACCTTCCTGCAGCGACTTGAAGCCGTTGCCCTGGATCGAACGGAAATGGACGAACACGTCCGGGCCGCCCTCATCCTGAGTGATGAAGCCAAAGCCCTTTGCATCGTTGAACCACTTAACAGTACCAGTTGCCATCACACACACCTCTATCCAACACTCGAAAACCCGGCTCGCGAGCCGGCGACTTACTGGGAATGCAGGAC
>NZ_JBFUIT010000348.1:0-4002 GCF_056401735.1 Luteibacter sp. P4_D7_3 | reverse complement strand
GTGATGAACAGTGCCGTCTTGCTCCAGACGTCCGGATTGGCGGTCAGGGCATCGAGCACCTGGTCGACATACCAGGCACCGTAGTTGGCGGGCCAGCTGGGGTGCTCGGTATACGCTTCGGGTGCCGCGATCCATGAGACCTGCGGTAGGCGGTCGGCCATGACATCCTTCTGCAGGAGGTCGAACAGCGACTGCCCATTCAGTGTATTCGTGCCCGTGCGGGCCTTGTCGTACAGCGGATTGCCCGGCTCGGCATTCCGGTACTGATTGAAGTAGAGGAGCGAGTTGTCGCCATAGTTGCCGATGTAGGGATTGGAACCCCAGCCCCAGCCGCCCGCCGCGTCGAGGCCGGTACCCACGTCCTGGTAGATCTTCCACGACACGCCGGCCGCTTCGAGACGTTCCGGGTAGGTCGTCCAGCCGTAGCCCAGCTCCGCATTGGAGAGCACCGGTCCGCCACCCTGCCCGTCGTTGCCGACGTAACCGGTCCACATGTAGTAACGGTTGGGATCGGTCGAGGAAAGCATCGAGCAGTGATACGCGTCGCAGACGGTAAAGGCGTCCGCCAGCGCATAGTGGAACGGGATGTCCTCGCGCGTCAGGTAAGCCATGGTCGTCGTGCCCTTCGACGGCACCCATTGGTCGTACTTGCCGGCGTTGAAGGCGGCGTGCGTATCGTTCCAGCCATGCGGAAGATCTTCGATGAACTGCAGGCCGAGGTTGTCCGCCTGCGGGCGGAACGGGAGCAGATAGTCGTCACTGCCGGCGGTCAGCGGCTGGTGCCAGACTGAGCGGCCACTGGAGAGCGTGAGTGTCCGGGGATCACCGAAGCCTCGCACGCCACGCATGCTGCCGAAGTAATGATCGAACGAGCGGTTCTCCTGCATGAGGATGACCACGTGTTCGACGTCCTTGAGCGTGCCAGTACGACGTGCCGCGGGTATCGCGAGCGCCTTCTGGATGGATGGCGGCAGTACCGACGCCGTGAACGCGGCACCCGCCGCGCCAAGGGAAAGCTTCAGGAAGTGTCGTCGGTCCTGGATCGTCATGCGTATCCCCGTGCGCTGGTTGTCCCCTGCGCCGGCGATTATCACGACGGGTTATGACAATTTGTGCACGTTAACGCTCCCCGCGGCTTCTCCTGTCTGAAATCGCAACGGACATCACACTTGGCTGCCATGGGCGATCCCGGCAGGAAGAGGCGTCGAGAGCGTCGCTATCCGAATCGGCCTACCGCCACCAAACCGCGACGGCATGAACCACTCCGCGTGCGGCGGCTCGTCGTTGAGTCGTCGTACTCGGGTTGATGAGGAAGGCTTCCTGTGCCCGTGCAAGCATCGGCGAGTCATCCTCGCTATCGCTATAGGCGTACCGCCATGCTTCACCGTATCCCGCTTCGGAAAGCATCCGGCACTTCTCGGCGCCGCGGCAGTGGCGCTGCATGATCCAGCCGCCACCTGCCCTTCGCAGGGTCGAGCCGATGACTTCCAGATCGCTGCCGAAGGCAACGAGCAACCGCTCGGCGAGCCATTGGGGAGCCGCCGTAACGACAACCACACGATCGCCACGGGCGATGTGCTCTCCAAGTCGTTCCATGCCATCGTCAAACCAACGCAAGCCTTGCAGGCCTCCCTCGAAACGCGTTGCGAACGCGTCGATGCTTTGCTCCACGGCAGAGCGATCAAGTCCGTAGGTGGTAATCCACAGCAGGACGGACGCGCCCGCGCGTCTCGCCCAGGAGAGGTGAAGAAGAACCCATGCCACGGGAAGGACCGGCAGTAAGGCAAGCCGCTTCCATGGAGACGCGCTAAGCAAGCCGCGCATCCAGGTTACGGTTGAATCCGCCGACAGCAGCGTCTTGTCCAGATCGAACACGGCGCAATCCCGTCGGACCTCGGGCGTCGAATCGAGCTGCACCGTTTAGTGGTTACCCTCGATCGCCTTCACGGCGTCGAGCGTCTCCTGGACATGCTTCTGCGGCTTGAGGCTCGAATAGACGTGCGTGATCTTCCCCGACGGAGCGATCACATAGGACGTACGGTCCGACCAGCCCGGCCGAAGCGTCAGCATGGCGTCGTACTCTTTTGCGATTTTCGCACCCTCGTCGGCCGCCACCGGGAACTTGCCGCCGCAGTGTTCGTTCTCCTTCGAGAAATCCGCCAGCTCACCGGTGTTGCCCGCCGTCACGCCGATCACCGTGGCGTGCAGCGCCTTGAACTTGTCGATCGCCTCCGAAAACATGTGGGCTTCGACATTGCAGCCATCCGTGTGTGCTGCCGGGAAGAAGTAGACCACCACCGGGCCTTCCTTCAGGGCATCGGCGAGCCTGAAAGTAAACGGCTTGCCGGCGAGGTAGGCCGGCGCGGTGAACTCCGGCGCCTGTGTGCCTTCCTTCAGGGCGGCGGAGGCGGGGGTGGCGAGCGCGGCCGTACCGGCCAGTGCGAGTGCGGCGAGGATCATCAATGGCTTCACGGCGGGAGTCTCCTTGGGCAGGGATAGAAAGACAGCATACATATACGTCAGGCGAGGTGTCGTGGATGCCGTCCTGGAGCAGCTTCCCTGAACCCATCTGGCGCTAGCTCTCAGCTCTTCTTCAGAAAGCAGACCTTGAGCACAAGACCCTTGATTTTGTCGGAGTTGCCTTCGATGTGCTCGGCATCGCCTTCGACCAGACGGATATTGCGGATCACCGAACCCTGCTTGAGCGGAATGGACGAGCCTTTCACCTTCAGGTCCTTGATCACCACAACGGTGTCGCCATTGTTGAGGACGTTGCCGTGGACATCGCGCACCACGGCGTCGCCCTCCTCGGCAGACGCCGACCGCTGGGGCCATTCGTGCGAGCAATCCGGACAGACGTAGCTGTCGCCGTCGGGGTAGGTGTTTTCCATGTTGCAAAGCGGACAAGCAGGGATATCGGATGTTTCCACGGCAAAGCGCTCTTATCTGGTAGGTAACCGCAAATAGTAGCCGCTTATGCTTCTTTTCAGAGCCAGCGCACGTATCGGCGAATGTAGACCGTCTTCACAATCTGGGTCAGGACACAGTAAGTAAGCACCGTGACGGCAACCCAGCCGAAGTAGACAGGCGGCAAGGCGACGAAGCCGAATGTCGACCCCAGCGAGGTGAAGGGTAAGACCAGGCCGATCAGGATCGTGGCCGTCGTCAACGCCAGGACCGGAGCGGAAGCCACGCTCTGCAGGAATGGGATCCGGCGCGTACGGATCATGTGGACGATCAGCGTCTGGGTCAGCAGGCTCTCGATAAACCAGCCTGTCTGGAAGAATGACTGGTGCGCGGGCGAATTCGCGCCGAAGACATGCCAGAGCAGCAGATAAGTGGTGATATCGAAGATGGAACTGACCGGACCGATCCACACCATGAAACGGCCGATGTCGCTGGCATCCCATTTTCGCGGCTTGCGCAGGTACTCGTCATCCATGCGATCGAACGGAATCGACAGCTGCGAGGTGTGGTACAGCAGGTCCAGCACCAGAAGTTGCAACGGCAACATCGGCAGGAACGGCAGGAAGGCGCTCGCCACCAGCACCGAGAACATGTTGCCGAAGTTCGAGCTGGCGGTCATCTTGATGTACTTGATGATGTTGCCGAAGGTGATGCGGCCTTCGATCACACCCTCCTCAAGCACCATCAGGTTCTTTTCCAGCAGGATGATGGAAGCCGACTCCTTGGCGATATCCGTGGCCGTATCGACCGAGATGCCGACATCGGCCTGGCGCAATGCCGGTGCATCGTTGATACCGTCGCCCAGGAAGCCGACGGTGTGGCCCTGGCGTTGCAGGGACTTGACGACACGCGCTTTCTGCAGCGGCGCCATCTTGGCGAAGACGGTCGTTCGCTTGACCAGCGCATCGAGCGCATCGTCGTCCAGGGGCTCGATGTGCTTGCCCTGCGCGGAGTGCTCCACATCCAGGCCGACTTCACGGCAGATCTTACGCGTGACCGCTTCATTGTCCCCGGTGATGACCTTCACCTCGACAC
>NZ_JBFUIT010000347.1:0-4003 GCF_056401735.1 Luteibacter sp. P4_D7_3 | reverse complement strand
ATGTCGCACAGGGCACGGGAAGTCATGGTGTTGACGACGATCGGCCGCTGCCCGTCCTGGGCGTACTTGGTCTTGATGCGCAGGGAGGCGGCCTCGGCTTTCTGCGGGTTGTCGATGAACGGCAGGCGGTGGGTATCGAACTGGACCCCCTCGAACTGGGCCAGCATGCTGTTCCCGATGGTTTCGGCGGTGATGCCGGTGGAATCGGAAATGAAGAAGACGGTACGGCGCATCGGGGTTTTCCCAGCGGTTGGTCCATGGGCAAACCTTAGCGCAAGACGCCGCCATAACAAGCGACCCCTCATGATCCCTGAACGTTTGTGCATCGCGCCTTGTTTCCACGGTGACAGGGCTACCACAATGCGCGGATTTCTAGCGCGGCCCGCCGCAATACCGACGAACCGATGTGAGGACTTTCCTTTGAGCGACCTGGTACTTTGGCTCGACGCGCTGCGCATGACCGATCTGGGCAAGGTAGGCGGCAAGAACGCCTCCCTTGGCGAGATGATCGGCAACCTGGCGAAACTGGGCGTGTCCGTTCCGGGTGGCTTTGCCACCACGGCCGACGCCTTCCAGACCTATCTCGAAAAGAGCGGCCTCGCCAAGCGCATCCAGGAACGCCTGGCCACGCTGGACGTGGACGATGTGGATGAACTGGTCCGTGGYGGCAAGGAGATCCGCGGCTGGATCGTCGATACCGCCCTGCCCGCCGACCTCGAACAGGCCATCCGCGACGCCTACATCAAGCTCTGCAAGGATGCCGGCGCCGACGATATCGCCGTGGCCGTGCGCTCGTCCGCCACGGCGGAAGACCTGCCCGACGCCTCGTTCGCCGGTCAGCAGGAAACCTTCCTCAACGTGGTCGGCATCGACGACGTGCTGCACAAGGTGAAGGAAGTCTTCGCCTCGCTCTATAACGACCGTGCCATCGCTTATCGCGTGCACCAGGGCTTCAAGCACGAGGATGTCTTCCTCTCCGCCGGCGTGCAGCTGATGATCCGCTCGGATGTCGGCGCCTCCGGCGTGCTGTTCACCCTCGACACCGAATCCGGCTTTCGCGACGTCGTCTTCGTCACCGGTTCGTACGGCCTGGGCGAGATGGTGGTCCAGGGCGCCGTGAACCCGGACGAGTTCTACGTATTCAAGCCCACCCTGCGCGAAGGCAAGCCGGCCGTGCTTCGTCGCAGCCTCGGCGCCAAGCAGCAGCGCATGGTGTATTCCGACCAGCCCGGCGAGCGCGTGCGCATCGAGGAGACCCCGGTCGACCTGCGTCACCGCTTCTGCATCGAGGACGCCGATGTCGAGGAACTCTCGCGCCAGGCGCTGATCATCGAGAAGCATTACGGCCGCCCGATGGACATCGAGTGGGCGAAGGACGGCAACACGGGCAAGCTCTACGTCGTCCAGGCGCGCCCGGAGACCRTGAAATCGCGTGCCACTACGACCACGCTCGAGCGCTTTCAGCTCAACGAAAAGGGCAAGGTACTCACCGAAGGTCGCGCCATCGGCCAGAAGATCGGCTCGGGCAAGGCGCGCGTGATCCGCTCCCTGGCCGATATGAGCAAGGTGCAGCCGGGCGACGTACTCGTGGCCGACATGACCGACCCCGACTGGGAGCCGGTAATGAAGCGCGCCGCGGCGATCGTCACCAACCGCGGCGGCCGTACCTGCCACGCGGCGATCATTGCCCGCGAGCTCGGCGTACCGGCGGTCGTCGGCTGCGGTAACGCGCTGGAGACCATTCCGGACGGCGCCGAAGTCACCGTGTCCTGCGCCGAAGGCGATACGGGCACGATCTACGAGGGCCTGCTCAAGTTCGACCGCATCACCGCCGACCTAGGCGCGATGCCCGAGGCGCCGCTCAAGATCATGATGAATGTAGCCAACCCCGAGCGCGCATTCGACTTCGGCATGCTGCCGAACGCCGGCATCGGCCTGGCGCGCCTGGAAATGATCATCGCCAGCCACATCGGCGTGCATCCGAAGGCACTGCTCGAGTACGCCAAGCAGGATCCGGAAACCAAGGCCCGCATCGATGCGCGGATCTACGGCTACAAGGACCCGGTGTCGTTCTATGTCGACCGTCTCGCCGAGGGCATTTCGACCATTGCCGCCTCGGTCTATCCGAAGCCGGTGATCGTGCGCCTGTCCGATTTCAAGTCGAACGAGTACGCCGGCCTGCTCGGTGGTTCGCGTTATGAGCCGCACGAAGAGAACCCGATGATTGGCTACCGCGGCGCCAGCCGTTATGTCGATCCGGGCTTCGCCGATTCGTTCGCGCTCGAGTGCAAGGCCGCCAAGTACGTGCGTGAAACGATGGGCATGACCAATGTGTGGATCATGATTCCCTTCGTGCGCACGCTGGACGAAGGTCGCAAGGTGATCGAGGTGCTGCGCAAGAACGGCCTTGTGCAGGGCGAGAACGACCTGAAGGTCATCATGATGTGCGAGGTCCCCTCCAACGCCTTGATGGCCGACGAGTTCCTCGACATTTTTGACGGCTTCTCGATCGGCTCGAACGACCTCACCCAGCTCACCCTCGGCCTGGATCGTGATTCGAGTATCGTCGCCAACCTCTTCGACGAGCGCGATCCGGCGGTGAAGAAGCTGCTGTCGATGGCGATCAGCACGGCCCGCGCCAAGGGCAAGTACATCGGCATCTGCGGCCAGGGCCCGTCCGACCACCCGGATCTTGCCGAGTGGCTGATGGACCAGGGCATCGAATCGGTATCGCTGAACCCGGATACCGTCGTCGATACCTGGCTGCGCCTTGCGAAGAAAAAGGCCGGCTAAGCTCGCATTGTGTGGGAGCCGCTTCAGCGGCGAATGAAGACATGTGGGAGCCGCTTCAGCGGCGATGGGGGGTTACCACAAATCCCATTCGCCGCTGAAGCGGCTCCCACACACTGCACACTGCACAAAGCACAAAGCACGCCTTACATGTGCACGGTCACGCCCGCCGCGCGATAACGCGCCACCACCGCCGCATCCGTATCCGACGCGACCACCAGATGCGAGATGCCGGTGATCGGCGCCGTGTGATGCGTCGCCGACGCCACCAGCTTGTCGGGCGTCGCGATAGCTACCGTCTCGCCGCTGGCCTCGATAATGGCCTGTTTGAAGACCGTCTCTTCCTCGTCGTAGGTCCATAGCCCACGCTGCGGATCGATCGCGCAAACGCCCGGGAAACACAGGTCCGCGCGAATATCCTGAGCCTGCCGCACGGTGCGCGAGCCAATCGCGCCACCGATCGCGGGATCGAGCTTGCCACCGAGCATGATCACGTCGAATCCCGGCCGCCCCAGCACCGCCAAGGCGACATCGGGTGCATTCGTCACCACGGTAAGGTCATGGTGATCGGGGAGCATCTTCGCCAGCACCGTGTTGGTGGAGCCGGCGTCGATGAAGAGGATCTGGCCGGTGCCGACCAGACTTAGCGCCGTGCGGGCGAGCGCTCGTTTCAGCTCGGTACGTTCGGCATGTCGCTCACCCAGGGGCGGGATATTCACGGCAAGCAATGCGCCGCCGTAAACGCGACGGCACAATCCCTGGGCAGCAAGGTCGCGCAGATCACGGCGGATCGAATCTTCCGATACGCGGAATTCCTGGGCGAGATCCGCGGCGATGACTTTTCCGTCGCGCTGCAGGCGTTCGAGGATCAGTTGCTGCCGCTCGCGCGGCAGCGTGGTGTCCGGCGCGTTCATTTCGGCAGGAACCCGAGCTCGATCAGTTCGGCGCGCAACTGGGCCGGGGTATGGAAATGGATGCCGTGGATACCAAGGGCCTCCGCGGCTTCCACGTTGATCTTGTTGTCGTCGATGAAGACGGCGCAGGTGGGGTCGATGTCGTATCGCTCGAGCAGGGTTTCGTAGAGCTTCGGATCGGGCTTGATCATGCCCTCCTCGCCCGACACCACGATGCCGTCGAAGCAGTCGAAGAATGCATATCGCTGACGTGCGATGGGAAAGGTCTCGTGCGACCAGTTGGTCAGGCCGTACAAGGG
>NZ_JBFUIT010000346.1:0-4007 GCF_056401735.1 Luteibacter sp. P4_D7_3 | reverse complement strand
GGTCGCTGTACACCTCGTGGTAGCGGATCACCAGGTAGACGAACGCGTTGTCCCCGGTGCCTTCCACGCGAACCACCTGCGGCTCGGTCAACACGATCTGGCGGCCAAGGCGGTCGATCGCCATGCCAGCGGTGATCCGTACCTGGTTGGCCTGGCTTGCCTGCCAGCTCACCTCCAGCCCGCTGGCGATGCCCCAGGTGTGCAGGCTGCTGTTGACCAGTGCGAGCATCTCCATGTTGTACTGCTGCTCGCACGTGAAATCGGCGGTAAGCAACGACTCGCCGGTGAAGTAGTTGTTGCGCTTGATCGGTGGCCGGCCCTGATCAGACATATGCGATCCACTCCACGGCAATAGGCGCGCCATCTGGCAGCGGGGCGAGCACCGCGGTCAGGGTCAATGTGAACTCGTTTCCGCTGATGTCGCTGATCGCCGTGGCATACGGCAACGTGCCTYGCACGGTGACCATGACCCGCGGCGGCTCGGGGAAAGTCGGTCCCGGCGCCCGATGCGCGCTGTAAGGCACCGTCACGGCGACGCTGTCGCCCTGACGGCGCAGCGCGCCGGACGGCACCATCACCCTGCCCTGCATCGTCCTCGCGCCCTCGGYGCGCAGTGCCTGCGGCATCACCACCGCGGCACCGAGATTGGCCGGCAGCCGGCTGGTCACCGGCATGCGCTGGTCGGTCACGCCGGTGATCCCGCCGTTGGCCATGGCGATCTCCGCCAGCAGCAGGCTATGCGCAGGCAGACCCCCGAGCGTGTCGGCCACGGTGAGCACGCCGGCCATGTTCTGCACGTTGGTCTGCCCGGACACCGGCTGCGCCGTGGTGGGAAAGGAGATACCCACGTAACAGGGATTGGCCGCCGTGGTCGGCACCGTTGCCGCGCCGCTGTTATCCGGCAGCACCACGAAATGGCCCAGATCGTCGAAGCCCGCACCCCCACTCACCGCGAGACTGTTACCGCTCGGGTTGCTCACGAGCAGGCCGTTGAGCACCCCCGGCGTGTAGAGCAGCTGGTTCTGCAGTTGCATCCAGTTGACGAAGTACGACTGCGCTTCGTTCATTAGCGCGGAGGTGAGGAACGTGCCGTCGGTGTAGACCACCGTATAGGCCACGTTCGCCGCGATCACGGGGGTCGGCGGGGACACGGAGACGCCCGCCGGCTGGACGGTAATCGCTTGCGGGGATGGCGGGCTGGTCTGATTCATGGGGGTGATGTCTGCGTGCCCAGGAGGGCGTTGGAGTTGAGTACAGGTTGATAGATCGCATCCGCGCGCAGTGCCGAGGCGCCGAGGATCTGCAACTGGTAGCGTGTCGCTGCCGGCCGCTGGGCATCGAGCACGGTGGTGATCTGCGCGAGCAGCGCCTGTATCTGCTGGATGCCGGTGGCATCGGGCACGAGTTTCGCGTTGCCATACGCCGGCAACACCACTTGCACCACGAACAGCCACGGTGCGTAGCCGGAAACCAGCGGCATACCCGGCTGGTAGGCACAGCGCAGCACGAAGCTACCGGGCTGCGAGGCGTTGTCTTTGAGCAGGATCGGTGGCGGCGCGGGATGGAGTACGTTGACGGTCACGGTGCCATAGACCGGATCGGTGGTGCCCGATGGCTTTACGCAGCTAACCTGCTGCAGCGGAAGGTCGAGCAGCAGGTTCAGCAGCATGCCCAGGCCTTGCGGCGTGCCGCGCAGGCGATACAACGCCATGCTCTGGGCGATCACGTTGCGCTTCTTGTCCAGGTCCCAGGTGCTATCCAGAGGCAGGTCCACCCAGCCGCCCAGCCACGCGAGGAACTCGTCCAGCCACGCGTTGAAAGCGGCTAGCGCATCACTCGAATACAGCGGTGAATCGATATGCCCGTCGAGTGCGCTACCGATCTCGGGCACGCCGATATAGCTGTCGAACCGTTCGAGGATCGCCGTGCCCTTTGCCGGTGGCAAGCCAGAAATCGGCGGAATGAAGGTTTCGTCGCCCGGCGGGAACAGAAAACTGAAGCGGCTGTAGAAAAGGTTACCGATCACGTCTGCGCTGAGGAGGTCCTGGATGCCCTTGCGTCCATCCAGTGTGGTGTCAGCCAGACCGGTGAGCAGCTTCTCGAAGATCAGCAGGTAGTGCGCGAGAAAGTCGTCGTCGGTCCGCGCGAATACGGCCGGCAGGTAGCGCAGGTAGCTCGAAGGCGGCATCGGCGCAGGCTGATTCATGGCGCGACCCTGGCGCGCAACTCGACACAGCGCAGCTGCGGCAGGCCACGGTAGAACGGGCCGGGCGAGCCCGGTGGTAGGTCAGCGAGCAACGCGTTGACACCCAGCTGCGCGTACTCCGGCAGGCGCGCCGTCGGCGTGTAGTCAAGCGTAAGCGATGTCAGTGCGGCCACGCCGGGCACGCTTTCGATCAGCAGCTGCACGCTCTCGGCCACCGGTGCCTCGTTGTACACCCAGCCATCCGGCTGGAAGTAAGCGAACAGCGTCGACAGCACCGCGTCGAGCACGACCAGGGGCAATACGTTCGGTGGGCAGCGCAGCTCGACGTACAGGTTGATCGACGTCAGCTGCGTGGCCCACACGTTGACGCGGTTACCCAGCAGCACGCGCGGCGCGATGTACTGGCGCACGTTGCTCAACAGCACGCTTTCTGCCGTCGCCGCATCGACAGCCGCCTTGGCGGTGGGCGGATCGCGCATGAGGACACGCCGCCACCAGCCGTGGGCATCCGGCACCGTCATGTTTCCGTTGGGCGGGAGACGATAGGCCCAGCTCGCATCGCTCAGCACGTAGAGCTGGGTCGCTTCGCCACGCGCCAGCGCATCGGCGCGCCTGACCTGCAGCGGCGTCGGTGGCGCACGCTTGCTCTTGCCCCAGTTGGCTTCGATCATGCGGTTGGCTTGCAGCGCGAGCGCCTGCACGTCATCCAGCGTCAACGCCAGGTACGGCTCGTCGCGATAGCCCAGCACCGCACGCTGCAGGTCGGCACCGGTGAACGGCGTGCCCGCTTCCACTTTCGCGAGCATCTGGCGCAGGGCTTCGAAAGCGTCGTCGTTATCCAGCACGGCCGCCTGACTGTACGGCGTGACGTTGTCGGAGAAGGCCAGGCCCAGCGCCTGACGCAGGTAGTTCTGCCTGGCCAGCAGCGGAATGGCGTTGGCCTGGTAGAGCAACGATTCGCCAATCCAGCACAACGTCTGCAGCAGCGTGATGCCCGGATCGGACGCGTTGAAATCCGTCCACTGCGTGGTGAATTGCGGAATGCGCCGGATCAGCTCCGCCTGCAAGGCAGCGCTGTCGCGCGTGTCGAGGTTCGGCAGCTCAAACGCCATCGCCAGCCCCYGCCAGTGCTGCGACCGTGGTCGCCGGCGCCGCATAGGCAAGTACGCCGGCACTCCCGAACACGGGTATCTCATGGGGTGCGAGTGTCACGTTGCCGTATTGCCGTCCGTTCACCGACAGGCCGGCGATGCCATTCACCCGCGGATCCTCGCGCAGCCTGTGCGCGATCTGCGCCGACTGCACGGTCTGGCCGAATTCCCAGCCCTGCCCTGCCGGGCCACCGAACACGGGCTGCAGGAAGGCTTCCAACTGCCGCGCCAGGTCCTGCTGCAAGGCGTTGCGCTGGTCCGGTGACACGTTCGTCACGACCTGCGCGACCACGTCGATCGGTACGTAGTGTGGCTCGCGGCAGCGGATCCGCGCAGCGAGCGACGCCAGGCTGCGCGCGCCCAGGTACGCCGCCACTTCGTCCAGCAGTGCCGGCGGTGCATAGGGGCGCGAGGCTCGCGATAATGCCAACACGCTGACCTCGATGCGTCCGTCGCCGGTTTCCACCGCACGGGCACGGCTCACGGCGGGACTGGCGACACGCGCGAGTGTGTCCAGGTCGGCCAGTTGCACAGCGCGGTCGTTCGCTTTTACCTGCGGGGGTGCGGTAGCCGAGAGGTCGTTCACTGTGTCGCCGTTCACCCCGCCCTGCGCCGCGGCGTGGTTGCTCACGCTGGCGATGGTGTCATAG
>NZ_JBFUIT010000345.1:0-4019 GCF_056401735.1 Luteibacter sp. P4_D7_3 | reverse complement strand
GAGCTTCATGGCGAAGGCCAGGAGCGCCTCGCGAGCATGACCGTCGACGTGGCCGGCCAGTTTTGCGGTGGCGGCGGCGACGAGGCTGTCGTCGTCATCGGCGGTCTGGTTGTCGGTATCCGAATCGGTGGAAGCGAGCTTGACGGTGGCGGCGGCCGGCGCCTTGGGCGCGGTCAGGGTCGCAAGGTCGGGAATGGTGGACTGCGCGAGCGCCGTGGCGGGTGCGAACACCGGCAGATCGGTCAACAAGAGCGCTGCGGACTGGTCCAGACCCTGTGAAGGCGTGACCGAATCGGCAAAAGCAGGTGTTACAGCGGCGAAACAAATGGTGGCTAACGCGAGAGCGGTCAGTCGCTTTAAAAGCATGAGCGATAAGGCCTTTTCATCGGAAAGTTAAGCCGCCAAAGTGTGGGACGACCGTGAACGAGGGGTGAAGTTATCAAACCCCATCCATTTAGTTGTTGGCATAAAGTTAAAAAATGCCATTCCTAGGAAATATTCAGAGAAGTCGCAAGAAGTCGCGGGCTGCGAGACGGAAAACTGAATGGATATAAAGGGTTGCTTTCACATTCGTGACCAGATAAGGGGGTCGTCACGACCGCCTGACCGGTAATTACCCTTGTTGGACACCGCTAGGGCTTGGCGTTCCTTGCCCCAAAGATGGCACTGCCGATTCGCACTTCGGTACTGCCCTCACTAATCGCCAGGGCGAAGTCGCCACTCATGCCCATGGACAGCCGTTCGACGGAAAATCCTGCGTCCCGAGCCCTGTTACGCCACTGATACAGGGTCCGAAAACATCCCCGCACGACCTCCTCGTCCTCCGAGGCCTCGGCCAGGGTCATCAGCCCGCGTACTCGCAACGACGAGAACGCGCTCATCTGGTCGAGGAAGGCGAGTAGCCCGTCCGGATCCAGCCCGAACTTGCTCTCTTCCCGCGAGGTCTTCACCTGGATAAGTACGTCGATGCCCCTGCCCTGGGCCTGTAGCGCCCTGTCCAGGGCCACGGCGAGGTCGAGGCGGTCCAATGACTGCACTTCGCTCGCGATCGCCGCTACGGGCTTCGCCTTGTTCGTCTGCAGGTGGCCGATGACAACCCAGTCCAATGCCTCGGCGGCCAGGGCCACCGACTTCGCCTGGATCTCCTGGACCTTGTTCTCTCCGAAACGACGCAGCCCCAACCCCACCGCCTCGCGCACGACCTGGGCCTCGAACGTCTTGCTCACCGGAAGCAGGGTCACCTCGGCCGGATCGCGCCCGGCTTGCACACAGGCCGCCCCGATCGCCGCCCGCACGGCCGCAAGGCGGCCGTCGAGCGTGGCGAGGTCCGCGGTCATGCCTTCGAGGCTTCCTGGAAGTGACGTGCCACCACGTCGGCCACCACCATGCTCACGCGCTTGCCCGTGGGAATGTGCAGGAATTCGTTCGGACCGTGGGCGTTGGAATGCGGGCCGAGAACGCCGGTGATGAGGAACTGCGCCTGCGGGAACTTCTCACCGAGCATGCCCATGAAGGGGATGCTGCCACCCTCGCCCATGTAAGCGGCGGGGGCGCCGAAGTAATGCTCCGAGGCGCGGGCGACCGCCTCCTCAAGCCACGGCGAAAGGGCCGGCGCATTCCAGCCACTGCCGTCCTTTTCCAGGTCGAAAGTGACCTTGGCGCCGTACGGCGGATCCTTCTCGAGCAACTGCTTGAGGAACTTGCCCGCCTCGGCACCGGACAGCGTCGGCGGAACGCGCAGGCTCAGCTTCACCGCGGTTTTCGGGCGCAGGACGTTACCGGCGCTGTCGAGGGCAGGCATGCCACCCACACCCGTAACGGCGAGCTGGGGGCGCCACGTGCGGTTGAGCACGAGCTCGGCTAGGTCGTCGGTGACCGGCTTCATGCCCTCGACGAACGGGAACTTGTCGTAGATGTCATTGCCCAGCACCTCGGCCGAACGGCGGGCCTGGTCGACGCGCTGCGCCGGGATGTCGACATAGAGCTCCGCCGGCACGATGGCACCGGTCTGCGGGTTCTCGAGGCGGCTCAGCAGGTCGCGCAGGATGCGGAAGCTCGACGGCACCACACCGGAGGCATCGCCCGAATGCACGCCCTCTTCAAGCACCTGCACCGTCAGGTTGCCGCCGGTCATGCCTCGCAACGACGTGGTCAGCCAGAGCTGGTCGTAGTTGCCGCAGCCCGAATCGAGGCAGACGACCAGGGCCGGGTTGCCGATGCGGTCGGCGAGATGGTCGACGTAGTACGGCAAGTCGTAGCTACCCGACTCCTCGCAGGCCTCGATCATGATCACGCAGCGCGCATGGGGCACGCCCTGATCGCGTAAGGCGAGCAAGGCCGCGAGCGAGCCGAAGATCGCGTAGCCGTCATCCGCGCCGCCACGACCGTAAAGCTTGTCGCCCTTGATGACAGGCGTCCACGGACCGAGGTCATCGGCCCAGCCGGTCATCTCCGGCTGCTTGTCGAGGTGACCATAGAGCACGACGGTTTCATCCGTGCCTGCGCCCTGTACGCCCTGTGCCGGCACGTCGATGTAGATCAGCGGCGTGCGGCCTTCCAGACGCACGACTTCGAGTGAGGCGCCTTCGAGGGCACCCAGCTTCGAGCGTGCCCAGGTCTCCATGAGGGCCACCGCCTGGTCCATGTAGCCATGCTCGCGCCACTTCGTGTCGAACATCGGCGACTTGTTGGGGATGYGGATGTACTCGACCAGCTGCGGGACGATTTCCGCGTCCCAAAGGCCGCTGACGAAGGAGGAAATGCGGGAGGTATCCATGGCGAGGGGGACTCGTGAGGTCAAAGCGGGATTGTAACAGCGCCTCGTCGGGGCGCCGACAGGGTGGCCCCACCCAAGGTAGGCGCGGGAGCCGCACACGCCGCGTCGGGCGCGCACATCGCGTACGTCACCCCGCCGGTTCGCCGGTTCCGGACCGCGGCGCAGAGTGCTTCGGCGTCATCCGGCGCATTCAACCAGGAGGCTTTATGAAACCCCTCGCTCTTACCCTCGCCCTGACCGCCCTGCTTTTCGCCATGCCCGCCGTGGCCGGCACGCCGGTCAACATCAATACGGCCGATGCCAACGCGCTCGCCCAGTCCCTCGATGGCGTGGGGCTCGCCAAGGCCCAGGCCATCATTGCCTGGCGGGAGGCCAACGGCGATTTCGACAGCGCCGACCAGCTCACGTCGGTCAAGGGCATCGGCCAATCACTGGTCGACCGCAACCGGGAATCCATCCTCGTCGACGCCGCCAAGCCGACGAAAAAGACCCGTCCCGCCCGCCCGGCGAAGGCCAACACCGCCAGCACGGACGACTGACGACCCGGCCCACCCCCTTCCGTCGCCGGCCGAACGCGCTACACTCGCGCCCCGTGCCGGCGGCGCTTTCTCGCCCTGCCGGTGGGAACAGGGGCCAGATGATCCGATGATCCTGCCGCGTTACCGTATCGCCGCTTCGGGCATTCCCGGGGCTGGCAAGGGCTTGTTCGTCGACGAACCCGTCGACGCCGGACGCATCGTCACCGCGCCCGATGCCATCGACCGTACGCACTCCTGGGCGGAGATCCTCGCCACGCCGGCCCTGGCCGCCAACCAGCACGCCGCGGCCCGCTGGTTTGAGGACCGCTACACCGTTTCGCCCGAGTGGCCAGACGAATGTTTCGTCAACCACAGCTTCGAACCGACCGGAATCTGGCATCTGGGATTTATTTTTGCCGCGAAGAACCTTCCGCAAGGCACTGAAATAACAGTTGATTATCGGCATCTCCTTCCGCCAAATGAGAACGAGAGCTTTAATGACGCGGCAACTGGTGAGAAAATAACCGGCTTGTCCTGGCAGGACAGTCTCGCGCTGAGTACGCGCGCCCTAGCCGCCCTGCTCGGCTGATTCCTTGGTCACTTCGATGGCAATGTCCGATATCCCTGTTCTGGAAACGCCGCGCCTGCGGCTTACCGCCCTCACCGAACGCCACTTCGACGACTACGCGAAAATGCTCGCGGACGCCGAAAGCACGCGCTGGATC
>NZ_JBFUIT010000344.1:0-4022 GCF_056401735.1 Luteibacter sp. P4_D7_3 | reverse complement strand
GTGCTGGCCGTCGAGGTTCCAGTTGTAGCCACCGAAGCCCTGGAACTGCGCATTCCAGATGCCCTCGGAACCACCCGTGGAACCGGTGTAGCCGACCTGGCTCGTCGCCGACCAGCCGTCACCGTACCAATCGGCGCGCAGCTGTGCGGTGCCCGTATTGACCTTGGACTCACGCTCATAGCCGTCGAGGTAAGTCGACGCACCCGGACCGTACGAGCCGCTCGTGCCGACGCCATTCTGGAAGTTGAGGGCGGTGGCGTCGGGCGCGCTGCCGGACCAGTCGCCGTAATGGCTCTGGTTGAAGTTGTCGAACTTCTCGGTGACGTAAAGGCCGGTGAAGTTCAGCTCGAACGCGTCGTTCGGCTTCCACTGCAGGTCGGTCGATACACCGTCGCGCTTGCGCTGCTGCTGGAACCACGCCGTATTGATTGCAGTCGGATACACGCCCTTGGTGCCCGGCGCGACGACGTTCGGATTGAACTGGTGATTCGGGTCGGTATCGGTCGGATCGTTCGCGCGCTGGTAACCGAAGACCTCGGTGCCCTGGCGATCGATGATGCGATCGGAATGCATGACCGAGCCGAGCACGCCGAAGGTGGAATCGTTGTTCTTCCAGCTATAGAGCGCCGACGCATTCGGCTTGCCGGTATCGGCGCGGTCGTTGTAACCGTAGCTGACGGTACCGGTCAGCGTGTTCGCCTTGAGGTCGAGCGGCTTACGCGTATTGACGATGACGGTACCGCCGATGCTGCCCTCGTCGAGGTTCGCCTGCGGGGTCTTGTAAACCTGGGCGTTACCGATGATTTCCGAGGTGAGCAGGCTGTAGTCGAACGAGCGGCTGTCCGGGTTGTTCGGATCCGAGGTCCAGTTGGTCGACGCAAGGGTCTGACCGTTCAGGAGCAGGCGGTTCAGCGCCGGATCCGTACCGAGGATGCTGACCTTGTCGCCTTCGCCGAAGTTGCGGTCGACGCTGATGCCCGGGAGATGGGACAGCGATTCGGCCACGTTGCGGTCCGGGAACTTGCCAACATCCTCAGCGGAAATGGCTTCGATGATGGAATCCGAATTGCGCTTGAGGTCCAGGGACTTCTGCAAGCTGGCACGAATGCCCGTGACCGTGATGCCGGCGAGGTCCGCGGCATTCTGTGCGTCGGCATCGGTGGCCGGGGTCTTGGCTGGCTCCGCCTTCTTGGGAGTCGTTGAGGAGGGCGGGTTCGTCGCGCCGGCGTCCTGCGCCATGGCGGAGCCCGTGGCGAACAGCCCGGCCATGATGGCCATGGAAAGGGCGCTAATCCGGTAATTCACTGCTATCTCCTGGGGATGAGAATGTTTTTTCGGGACGAACGACACCGCGCAAGCTTTCGCCTGCGTTCGTCGACCGTTCCATTGAATGAGTCACTTGCCCTGCGCGCCGGGGGACCCCGGCCGGTTGCTGTTGCAACCTTGTTACGAGGCGGATTTTTAGGGCCCAGTGACAACGTTGTCAACCGATTTTTTAACTCGATCTAAAGTCAGACAAATGATTACAAATGACTGTTAGTAAACGATTTAGTGAAATTATGAAAATACTGCACTGCGGAAAATCTCATAGGGCATTTGSATCGATCCATGCGCGGGCAAGACATTCGATGGCTGAGCGTAACTGGATGCTTTCTCTAATCTTTTCGAATACTTCACCGGAAAGTGACGCGGATGACCATCGGGAAGACCCTCTTTGTTGCGCTGCAACGAAAAAAACTGCGTATCGAATGCCAACCGGCCGATGAACGACATCGGCAAGTCCTTGCGGAATGTCACTTGATACAGCCGTCGGTCACCTGTTTTCGTCGAAGCTGAACGAACGAAGGCCCACGAACGAGCAAAGGAACTCATGGTGATCAAGCGATTCGCACTGGATGTCTCGGTGATGTCCGTCCTATCCGTGTCACTCATCGGCGCCCTTGCGGGTTGCCAGCGTCAGGCGCCGGCCGACGCGCCAGCGCCGGTCGCGGCGGCAACCGCGCCAGCAGCCGAAGCGGCACAGCAACCCGCCTATCAGCAGCCGACGGCAGAGCAGCTCTTCGCTCTGGTCGCGCCGATTGCCCTGTTCCCCGATCGCCTCGTTGCGCAGACTCTCGCCGCGTCCACCCACCCGGACGACGTCGGGCAAGCTCGTGATTTCCTGCAGCAGAACCGCAACCTCACCGGCAGCGCCTTGATCGACGCCGCCGACGGCCAGCCCTGGGATCCGAGCGTGAAGTCGCTGGTCGCTTTCCCCGCCGTGCTCGATCAGCTTGCCAACAACACGGAGTGGACCGCCGCGCTCGGCGCTGCCTATGCCAGCGAACCGACCGATGTCATGAATGCCATCCAGGTCATGCGCGGTCGCGCCCGGGCGCATGGCAATCTCCAGAACTCCGCCCAGCAGGTCGTCCAGATCGATCAACGTGGAGCCTCCGACGACGAGACCGTCGCCGACGACAACGGCATCGTCGCCGCACCCGCGCAGACCATCCTCATCGAGCCTGCCGAGTCGGACGTGGTCTACGTGCCCGATTACGATCCGGACGCCGTGTATGGCGAGCCGATTGTGACGCGCGTCTACTCGCAAGGCTGGTACGAGGAGCCGCGTGAGCGCAGCGACCTCGTCACCACCGGCCTGATTTCGTTCGGCGCCGGCGTGCTGGTCGGCGAGCTGTTCGCGTCCCACGGACACCGTGAGCCGCCGCGCTGGGGTTGGAATTCGTGGAATACGTCGTGGGGCGGTGGCCGCCCCGGCGGTCCGCACTACGGCCGCCCGGCAATCGTCTACGACAACCACCCGTACCCCGTGAACCGGACGACGGTGATCAACCGAACGGTCAATATCAATCGTTCGGTGAACATCGATCGCTCGAACCACATCGATAACCGGCACGACTTCAATAACAACACCATCGACAACCGTCGGCAGGCGGCGCCTGTCGCAAACGGGGCCCGACCGGCGCCGCCCGATTACGCGCATATGCAACGTCCGAACTTCACTGCCGGCATGACCCGCCCGACCGCGCCGAACGCACGCCCTGCCCTGCCGCCGCCTCAGCGCCAGCAGGTCCAGGCTGCCCAGGGCCAACGTGCGGATGGACGAGGTCCGGAGTCTGGCCAGCGCCCCGGCAGTCCCGCCGAGGCGCGCAACACCAATGCTGCGCAAGCCTTCCATCCTGGGCAGCCGCAGCCCGGCCAGAACGTCTCGCGCAACGAACCGACGCGTTTCGATCCGCATCAGCAGACGCCGGGACAGGTGCCGCACGCGGACCCACGCGAACAGCAGCGGGCCGCTCAGGCCGCTCAGGCCGGACGCCAGGAAGCACGCCCCCCGCAGGTCGCACAGCCCGCGCGCGTCGATCCACGCCAGCAACAGGCGGCACAGGCAGCCCAGGCGCAGCAGCAGGCAAACGCCCGCAATCAGGAGGCCGAACGCTCGCGAGCGGAAGCTCAGCAGCGCGTGGAGCAGCAGCAACGTCCGCAGCCGCAACGGCAGGAACCGCAACGCGAACAACAGCGCCCGGCTCCGACGCCGCGTCCCGAACCGCAGCATGAGAATCACGCACCCGCGGCGAAGCCCGCACCGCCTGCGAAGCATGACAAGCACGACGATCACTGAGGCTGTGCGGCAAAAGAAAGTTCATCGTGGATTACCGGGACCCGGGCGCTCGGCTTTCGGGCCGGGCCTCGACCTTGCAGACGGCTCGCCTTCGGCTTCGCAGGCTCGGCTTCGCCGTCGCTCTCTACACTTGGGCGTCTCGCGGGGACGACGGCTACCGGCGCGCTGGGGTCGACCGTTTGGCGATGGCGATGCCGACGAGCCAGCGGCCGAAGCGGCGTTGCTTCGTCGGCTCGACCCGCACGAACCTCAGGGATGGGAAGAGTCTTCGGTGCCCACCCTCGAGGCGAGTTCCGCACAAGTGGAGCGGCCGCAGGCCAATGAGAACATGGTCCGCGCAGCGGACTTTCCGGTACGAAACGCGGAGGACGTGTCTGAGCAGCGAGGGTGGGCACCGAAG
>NZ_JBFUIT010000343.1:0-4025 GCF_056401735.1 Luteibacter sp. P4_D7_3 | reverse complement strand
ATCCAGAGCCGCGCGCGCGTCGGCAACTGCTACGTCAACCGTAACCAGATTGGTGCGGTGGTCGGCGTGCAGCCGTTCGGCGGTGAAGGCCTCTCCGGCACCGGTCCGAAGGCCGGCGGCCCGCACTACCTGCTCCGCTTCGCCGGTGAGCGCACGCTCACGATCAACACCACGGCGGCGGGTGGCAATGCGTCGCTGCTGACGATCGGCGAGTAAAACCCGTTTCGCATGATCCAGGCCGCGCTCCGCAAGAAGCGCGGCCTTTTTTTCGCAAGAGTTTCTCGCTCGGAAAGTTCTTGCACTAGAATCCCGAGAGCATCCAGGGCAGGAACTCATCAGTGGACCACGAAGCCATCATCGATACCGCGGCGCTAGGCCTGGCCCAACGACACGCGGAGGCGTTCGCCACTGCCCAGCCCTTCCGCCATGTCGTCATCGACGGGTTCCTCGACGACGCCTTTCTTGCCGAGCTGGTGCGTGAGTTCCCCGCCTTCGAGCGCGGCAACTTCATCGGTGACGACGGCCGTCCGGGTGGTAAATCCACCGTGGACGCCATGCCGCAGCTCGGGCCTGCTTACCGGCGGCTCGACGAAATCATCCAGACGCCGGCGTTCCTGACGTACCTCGGCCGTGTCACCGGTATCGAGGGCTTGTTGTACGACCCGTTCTACCTGGGCGGCGGTACGCACGAGAACCGCAACGGGCAACCACTCAGCCCGCACATCGATTTCAATTTCCACCCCAGCGAGCGATGGCACCGACGACTGAACCTCATCGTGTACCTGAATCCCGAGTGGGACGACGCGTGGGGCGGGCTGCTCGATCTTTACAAGGACCCGTATGCCGACCCACAGCCAGCGGTGCGCGTCGCACCGCTGTTGAATCGCTGCGTGATCTTCGAGACCACCGAGACCAGCTGGCACGGCTTCGACCGGATCGCTTTCCCCGCCGACCGCCCTGGGCTTTCGCGCAAGTCGATCGCGCTGTACTTCTATACGAAGGACCGGCCGGCGGAAGAAACCGCGCCCCGTCACACGACCCATTACGTCAACCGGCAGCTCCCCGACCATCTGGCACCGGGTTACACACTGACCGAAGCCGATGTGTTCGCACTGCGCGAGACAATTGCGTCGCGGGACAACCTCTCCAAGATGCTTTATGCGGAGAACAGCCAGCTCCTCCAGGCGCAGGACAAGGGGTTCGGCGGACAGGTGCTCTACCTCATGAAGCGCCTCTACATGCGGTACCGCCGACGCACGGCACAGGTTCGCAACGCCGCCGACGGCTGACACCTACAACGAAAGTTATATTGCGGACGGGTCCATTTTGATGCTTGCTTAGCGAACATCGCGCCGACCGGAACTCGGCGCCCATCCATCCTGGAGGGCCGCGACATGATGTTGCAGATGTCCGCTACACCTGCGTCACCCGCAATCCGAGCCGAACCCGCACCGACGCCCGTGCCAGGGAAGTCGTCGGGCCCCAGACCGTCGTGGAACAACAAGCAACTGCAAGCGTTCATGACGAGCGAGCAAGAAGGGTATAAGCCACCCGAACTGGGCGCGCTCGCGCCATGCAAATGGGACGAGTCTTTCGAGAATGCTCCCCCCGGCACGGTAAAGGCCGGCTCCATGCTGCAGTTGAACAACACGATGATCGTGGCCGTCAGCGATGTCATCATCGAGGAGACGGACAAGGGCAGCGTGGTGGTGACAGGTACGCGCGGCAGGAACAACGAGTGTCGCTTGATCTTTCGCCGTGCCTATGGCCACGTGCGCTGTGACATACGCATCCCCAACGGGGCCGCGGAGTCGCGCATCACGTACCTCAGATCGCCCTGTGCGAAAGCACCAGGGCTTGCCGAACTCCACTCGTTCAATATCTGCCAGCCCTTGCAGAGGATGCATGGTGACGCCGGGGGATTTTCGATGAACCTGGATTACCACGCCGATCCGCTCAACGAAGTGCAGGGGATCCTTTGGCGCGGCGGTTTGCTGCAGATCTCGCGAATCAGTCTTACGCCCTAGGGGAAAAAAAGGGCGGCCATAAGGCCGCCCTTTTTACGATCACCGCCACGACGCGAATTTACTTCAACCCGCGATCCTTCAGCATCGGCTCGATGCTCGGCTCCTTGCCGCGGAAGTCACGATAGAGCTTGCCAAGTTCCTCGGTATTGCCGCGCGAGAGGATCTTGTCGCGGAAGATCTGCCCGTTCTCGCGGGTCAGGCCACCGTGCTCCTTGAACCACTCGAAGGCGTCGGAATCGAGCATCTGCGTCCACAGGTAAGCGTAGTAACCCGCGGCGTAGCCGTTGCCCCAGATGTGCTGGAAGTAGCTGGAGCGGTAACGCGGCGGCACCTGCGCGAGGGTGAAGCCGGCCTTCTTGAGCGCGTTCGCCTCGAAGGCATCGACGTCCTGCTTCGGCGCACCCGGGGCAATCATGTGCCATTGCATGTCGAGCAGGGCTGCCGAGATGAGTTCGCTCATCGCATAGCCCTGGTTGAAGCTGCTCGCCTTCTTGATCTTGGCAACGAGTTCGTCCGGCATGGCCGCGCCGGTCTGGTAGTGCTTGGCGTAGTTGGCGAAGACCTTCGGGTCCGACGCCCACTGCTCGTTGAACTGCGACGGGAACTCGACGAAGTCGCGGGCGGTGTTCGCGCCGGACAACGACGCGTACTGCGTGTTGGCGAACATGCCGTGCAGCGCGTGACCGAACTCGTGGAACATGGTGGTGACATCGTCGAACGAGAGCAACGCGGGCTGGCCAGCCGCCGGCTTGGTGAAGTTGGCGACGTTGTAGACCACCGGCTTGGTACCGAACAGCTTCGACTGGTCGACGAAGTTGCTCATCCACGCGCCGCCGTTCTTGTTGTCACGCTTGAAGTAGTCGCAATAGAACAGCGCCATGGAGGTGCCGTCCTTGTCGAACACTTCGAATACGCGCACATCCGGCTGATACACCGGGATGTCCTTGCGCTCCTTGAAGGTCAGCCCGTAGAGCTGGTTGGCCGCGTAGAACACACCGTTCTGCAGCACGTTGTCCAGCTCGAAGTACGGCTTGATCTGCGCTTCGTCAAGGTCGTACTTCGCCTTGCGGACCTTCTCCGCATAATGATCCCAGTCCCATGCCTGGACCTGGAAACCGCCCTTGTCCTGGTCGATCACCTGCTGGATGTCCCTGGACTCCGCGGTGGCGCGGGCGACGGCGGCCGGCACGAGACGCTCCATGAACTTCTCGGCAGCCGCCGGCGTCTTCGCCATCTGGTCGTCGAGTTTCCAGGCGGCGTAGTTCGGGAAGCCGAGCAGCTTCGCGCGGTCGGCGCGGACCTGGGCGATACGGGTAATGATCTCGCGCGTGTCGTTGGCGTCGCCGTGCTCGGCGCGCTCCCACGATGCCTTGAACAGCTTCTCGCGCGTGTCGCGGTCGTTCATGCCCTGCAGGGCCGGCTGCTGCGTGGTGTTCTGCAGCGTCACAACATATTTGCCGTCGAGCTTGCGGTCCTTCGCAGCGGCCGTCGCGGCTTCGATATCCGCGTCCGACATGCCGTCGAGCGCCTTCTTGTCGTCGACCACCAGCGCACCGGCCTTGGTCGCGGCGAGCAACACGTTGGTGAACTTGGTGCTGAGGGTGGACTCTTCCTTGTTGAGGTCCTTCAGCTTGGTCTTGTCGGCCTCGGACAGCTTGGCTCCGGCGTGCACGAAATCGTCGTAGGTCACCTGAAGCAGGCGGCCGGATTCCGGGTCGAGCTTCAGTGACGCCCGCTTCTCGTACAGGGCCTCGACCCGCTTGAAGAGCTTGTCATTGAGATAAATCGCGTCGCTATGAGCGGCGAGCTTCGGCGACTCGTCTTCGTCGACCTTCTGGAGGGTGTCGTTCGTGTTGGCACCCGTGAGTGCGCTGAACACGTTCTGGGCGCGCTTGAGCAGGACGCCCGACTTTTCCAGGGCGACGATGGTGTTGTCGAAGCTCGGTGCGTCTGCCGAATTCGCGATGGCCTCGACCTCGGCCAGCTGCTGCTTCATGC